>CAKUNY010000044.1 GCA_934668605.1 uncultured Oscillospiraceae bacterium
GCTTTTTATCGCCCCGGTCGTGTACGCCATGATGTTCCTTGCGGAGGCGATTGTATGAGCAGCTGTATTTCGATTTTAGGCTCGACGGGCTCCATCGGCCGGCAGACGCTGGATGTCGTCGACAAGCTCGGTCTGCGCGTGGCCGCTTTGACGGCGAACCGGGACGTGGACCGGCTTGAGGCGCAGTGCCGCAAATACCGCCCGAAGCTTGCCGCAATGATGGACGAAGCGGCTTACAAGGAATTAAAGGCGCGTCTTTCGGATATGAATATAACAGTCGTGCTGGGGCTCGAGGGGCTCATCACGGCGGCGAGCCTCCCAGAGGCGGATACGGTCGTCACAGCAGTCTCCGGCATGGTCGGACTCAAGCCCACACTCGCTGCCATCCGGGAGCATAAGCGCATCGCGCTTGCCAACAAGGAAACACTCGTGTGCGCGGGCGAACTTGTGATGGAGCAGGCGAAAACATACGGCGCGGAGATCATCCCCGTCGACTCTGAGCACTCGGCCATTTTCCAGTGTCTGATGGGAAACCATGACAAAAAGCAGATCAAGCGTCTGATCCTGACCTGTTCCGGAGGCCCCTTCTACGGGCTTTCCCGCAAAGAGCTGGCCGGAAAGAAAAAAGGCGACGCGCTGCGCCACCCGAACTGGAAAATGGGCGCAAAAATCACCATCGACTGCGCGACGCTCATGAATAAGGGGCTTGAGATCATCGAGGCCATGCGGCTGTATGAGCTTCCCCTGGAGAAGGTCACGGCGATGATCCACCGGCAGTCGATCGTTCACTCGATGGTCGAATTCACCGACGGCGCTGTTATGGCGCAGCTCGGCGCGCCCGATATGCGCATTCCCATCTCGCTTGCGATGACCTATCCCGAGCGGAAGCAAACCCCCGCGCCCGCGCTCGATCTTCTGTCCTGCCCGCCGCTGACGTTTGCGGAAATCGACGAAAAGAGCTTCGACTGCTTCCGCCTTGCCAAAGAGGCGGCCAGACGCGGCGGCACGGTCTGCGCGGCCATGAACGCGGCGAACGAAGAGGCGGTCGCGCTCTATTTGCAGGATAAAATCGGCTTTTATGACATTTCGGAGCTGGTTGCGCGCGCGATGGAGCTTCCGTCTGTAGAACGCCCCAGGCTGCGCGATATCCTGAACGCCGATAAGGCTGCGCGCGAGCTCGTCCGGAGCCGCTTTCCCCGGTAATTTCGCATTTTTTATCATCAGGTGATGCTATGTATATTTTACTCGCAATTTTGATGTTCGGCTTTCTGATCTTCATCCACGAGCTGGGGCACTTTTTGTCTGCGAAGCTTCTTGACGTACAGGTCAACGAATTTGCCGTCTGCATGGGTCCCGTGCTTTGGCAGAAGAAAAAGGGCGAAACGACCTATTCTCTGCGCGCGATTCCCATCGGCGGCTTCTGCGCGATGGAGGGGGAGGACGAAGAATCCGACAATCCGAGAGCGTTCCCGCAGAAAAGCTGGTGGCGGCGGCTGATCATCCTCGCTGCCGGGTCGTTCATGAACTTTCTCGCGGGCTTTCTCGCGATCGTCCTTCTTTACACCGGCGCCAGCTCCTACTCCGCTCCCATCGTCACAGGCTTTTTTGAAGGCTGCCCGCTGGAGTCCTCCGACGGCTTACAGCAGGGCGACGAGCTCTACAAGATCGACGGCCGGCGCGTCTATCTCTACTCGGACGTGGGGATGCTTCTGTCCCGGAACAAAACGGGCGTGTACGATGTCGTCGTCAAGCGAGGCGGCGATCTCATCGAGCTCACGGACTTTGAAATGAAGCCGCAGCTTTATACGGTGGGCGGCCAGCAGGAGTATAAATACGGGCTGTATTTTGGAACCGTTCCGGGTGGATTTTCCAATTGCCTCAAATACAGCTGGTACACGGCAATGGATTTCGCGCGGCTGGTCTGGATGAGCCTGGAGGATTTGGTGTCCGGGCTCGTGTCGGTCAGCGATATGTCAGGCCCCGTCGGCATTGTCTCGACGATCTCCGAGGTCGGCACGCAGTCGGCCACCGTGCGCGACGGGCTTCAGAATGTCGCCTATCTCGGCGCGTTTATCGCCATCAACCTCGCCGTCATGAACATGCTGCCGCTTCCCGCGCTCGACGGCGGGCGCATCTTTTTGCTGCTCGTCAATTCTCTTTTTACCGCCATTACAAAAAAGAAAATCCCCGCCAAATACGAAGCCTTTGTTCACGCCGCCGGTATGGTGCTGCTGCTGGGCTTCATGGCGTTTGTAACCTTCAAGGACATCTGGAAGCTATTCACATAGAGGTGGAATCCCAATGACAAAACAAATTACCGTCGGCAGCGTCAAAATCGGAGGCGGCGCGCCCGTTTCCATCCAGTCGATGCTGAACACAAAGACGACCGACGTCGAGGGCTCTTTGCGGCAGATCCGGGAACTCGCGGCGGCAGGCTGCGAAATCGCGCGGCTGGCCGTTCCCGATATGCAGGCGGCGGAACGCTTCGGCAAGATCTGCGAGGCCTCTCCCCTTCCCTTAGTTGCAGACATTCACTTTGACTACCGGCTCGCCATCCGAGCGGCGGAAAACGGCGCTTCCAAAATCCGCATCAACCCCGGAAACATCGGGGGAGAAGACCGGGTAAAGGCCGTCGCCGACTGCTGCAAGGCGCACCATATTCCGATCCGCATCGGCGTAAACGGTGGGAGCTTAGAGAAAGACCTTTTGGAAAAGTACGGCCATCCCACGCCGGAGGCCTTGGTCGAAAGCGCGTTTTCGCACATCCGGCTGCTTGAAAAATTCGGCTTTGACGATATCTGCGTGTCGATGAAGTCAAGCTCGGTGCCGCTTATGATGAAGGCCTACCAGCTCTTTTCCGCGCAGTCCGATTACCCGCTGCATGTCGGCGTAACCGAGACGGGAACGGAGCATATGGGCGTCATCAAGTCGGCGATGGGCATTGGAGGCCTGCTTTGTCAGGGAATCGGCGACACGATCCGTGTCTCCCTGACGGCTGACCCCGTGCGTGAGGTCTATGCCGCGCGCGACATCCTCAAAGCTGCCGGGCTTCGCCATGACGGGGTCAACATCGTTGCCTGCCCGACCTGCGGGCGGACGAGAATCGACCTCATTGGACTTGCAAACCGCGTGGAGCAGGCGCTGGAAACCTGCAAAAAGCCCATCACTGTCGCGGTCATGGGCTGCGTTGTCAACGGCCCCGGCGAGGCGCGCGAGGCGGACGTCGGCATTGCGGGCGGCGACGGCGTCGGCATGCTCTTCGCCAAGGGTCAGATGCTTAAAAAGCTTCCCTACGACGAGCTTCTGCCCGCGCTTCTTTCCTACATCGATACGCTGTAACCGCATTTCATACACGTCATATCTTTCCGGGATTCCTGCAATCAACGCGTAGGGGGCGATGCCCACATCGCCCCAAGGGAAGTTACGAATTTGCCGGAGATTCCCGTTAAATCGGTTTGTAACGCCGGGTCGATGTGGGCATCGACCCCTACGTCTCTATTTAGGATATACTACATATTTGAGGAACCACCATGCAGAACCTTCCGTTTGACCATTTATTCTGCAATTTCATACCGGGAGAGCCCCTTTCCGAGAAGCTCGACACGCTTGTGATCGAGCACGCCGAGCTTTCGCGTGAAGAGCGCACCTTGAGGCTCTGGCTGTTCAGCGAAACGTATCTCACGCAAAAAGACGAGGCCGCGCTGAAAGAGGGCTTGCAGGCGCAGTATGGCCTGCGGCGTGTGGAGCTGAACCTTCGCTTTCCGGAATCGCTTTTGCCCGGCATGGACTTTCGCGACCTCGCGCAGGTCTTTATCAAGGCCTATTCTCCCGCAGCCGGAAGTCTTGCCGGGGCGAAATATGAGCTGTTAGATAACAAGCTCACCATCCATCTGCCCGCGAACGGCAAGGCGGATCTGGAGCCGCACATTCCCAAGGCGCAGAACTTTCTCAAATCGCGCTTCGGCGTTGCGCCGGAGATCGAAATTACGGCGCACAGCGCATTGGAAGGCCGGGCGCTTTTCGACGAGACGGCCAGAATCCGCCGCGAGGCGATGGCGCAGGCTCCCGCCGTGCAGGTAAAGGAGGCGGCAAAGAAATCGTCCCCGTCTTCTTCCTCCGCGCAACCCTCCGGCGACATGATCTTCGGCCGCCCGTTCGGCGGCGAGGTCGTGAAGATGAAAGACCTGAACCTGGATATGTACCGCGTGGTCGTGGCGGGCAAGGTCTTCGCCGTCAACCACAAGGAGCTCAAAAAGCGCAACGCGTGGGTCGTGAGCTTCGATGTGACCGATTACACCAGCTCCGTGCGCATCAACCAGTTCATGGAGAACGACAAGGCCAAGCCGATTCTGAGCGGCATTTCCCCTGGCATGTGGGTAAAAATTCAGGGCAAAATGACCTTCGACCGGTACGACAACGAGATGGTCATGCAGCCGAACGCGATCGTAAAGCTGCAAGCGCCCGTGCGGATGGACACGGCTCCGGAAAAGCGCGTGGAGCTGCATCTTCACACCAACATGTCCTCGATGGACGCTTTAACCTCCGTCTTTCCCAAGGCGGGCGCCGACCGCAACGTCATCAAGCGCGCTGAGAGCTGGGGGCACAAGGCCATCGCCATTACCGACCACGGCGGCGCGCAGTCGTTCCCGAACGCGATGCACTCGGCCAAGAATATCAAGATTCTCTACGGCTGCGAGGGCTACTATGTAAACGACGTGGACGACCGCATCGCCGTCCACGGAAGCCTGGACGCGAGCTTCGACGACGAATACGTCGCCTTTGACCTGGAAACAACGGGTCTATCGTCTCAGCACGATACGATCATCGAGATCGGCGCGGCCATCATGAAGCGCGATCAGGTACTTGACACCTTCCAGACCTTTGTCACGCCCGGGCGCAGGCTTCTTCCCAAGATCATCGAGCTCACGGGCATTACCGACCAGATGCTGGAGGGTGCGCCCACGATCGAGGAAATCCTTCCGAAATTTCTGGACTTCGTGGGAGGCCGTCCCCTTTGCGCGCACAACGCGGACTTTGATATTGGCTTCGTGACTGCCGCGTGCGAACGGCTCAATATCCCCTTCCAGCCGACCTATGTTGATACCCTGATCTTGGCGCAGAATCTGATGCCCGACCTCGGAAAATACAAGCTGAACATTGTAGCCGACGCGCTGAGCCTGCCGGAGTTCAACCACCACCGCGCATCCGACGACGCGATCACCTGCGGCTATCTTATGATGCGGTTCTGGAAGATGTTAGACGAGCAGGGCGTGCATACGCTCAGCGCCGTGAATCCCAGAATGGCGGAGCTTCGCGCGGGCGGCCGGATTTTTGACCGGCGTGCAAAGCACATCATCGTGCTCGCCAAAAACTCGATTGGCCTTCGAAACCTCTACCGCCTCATCTCCTACGGAAACCTCAAGTATTTTAAGCGCGTGCCGATCATGCCGAAGTCGGAGCTTCTCAGGTGGCGCGAGGGGCTCATCATCGGCTCTGCCTGCGAGGCGGGCGAGCTGTTCCAGGCCGTCGTCAATCACAAGAGCTGGGCAGAGCTCAAGCGCATCGCGGAATTTTATGATTACCTGGAGATTCAGCCCATCTGCAACAACCGCTTTATGCTGGAAAAGGGCATGGCGGAGGACGAAGAGGAGCTGCGGAGCTTCAACCGCACGATCGTGAAATTGGGCGACGAGCTCAAAAAGCCCGTCGTCGCAACCGGAGACGTGCACTTTCTCGACCCCGAGGACGAAATTTACCGGCACATTCTGCTTGCCACCAAGCAGATGCCCGATGCGGACAAGCCGCTTCCCATCTACTTTAAAACGACCGACGAGATGCTCGAGGAATTTTCCTACCTGGGCGCGGAAAAGGCCTACGAGGTCGTCGTCAAAAACACGAACATGATTGCCGACTGGTGCGAAACCGTTCGCCCGGTGCCGCATAATCTGTTTGCGCCGAAGATCGAAAATTCCGTTGAAGACCTCAAGGCGCTTGTCTACGGAAAGCTCCACCGGCTCTACGGCGAGAATCCGCCAGAGCTCATCCAAAAGCGCGTGGACACCGAGATGCACGACATCATCTCGTGTCACTACGACGTCATTTACATGTCGGCGCAAAAATTAGTGCAGAACTCGCTTGAGCACGGGTATCTGGTCGGCTCGCGAGGCTCGGTCGGCTCGTCGATCGTCGCTTTTATGTCGGGCATTACGGAGGTCAACTCCTTCCCACCGCATTATCGGTGCCCCAAGTGCCAGTTTACGACCTTCGAGGTGCCGGACGACTGCGCCTGCGGCGCGGATTTACCGGACGCAGTCTGCCCCAAGTGCGGCGCGCAGCTGGACAAGGATGGCTTTAACATCCCGTTTGAAACGTTCCTCGGCTTCGGCGGCGACAAGGTTCCCGATATCGACCTCAACTTCTCGGGCGAGTATCAGGCAAGAGCCCACGCCTACTGCGTCGAAATGTTCGGCTCCGACCACGTCTTCCGCGCCGGAACCATCGGCACGGTCGCGGAGAAAACGGCCTACGGTTATGTGAAAAAATACCTCTCCGAGCGCGAGATGACCGTCAGCAAGGCCGAGGAAAACCGGCTCGCGTCCGGCTGCGTCGACGTTAAGCGCACAACCGGCCAGCATCCGGGCGGCCTGGTCGTTATCCCGCAGGAAAACGAGATCTGGGACTTCTGCCCCGTGCAGCACCCGGCGGATGATAAGGATTCCGAATGGATCACGACACACTTTGAATACCACTCGATGGAGGAAAACCTCTTAAAGCTCGACATGCTGGGTCACGATGACCCGACGATGATCCGGATGCTGGAAGACCTAACCGGCGTAGACGCGCAGAAAATTCCGCTGGACGATAAGGACACGATGTCCATTTTCACATCCAGTAAAGTCCTCGGCTTTGAAAACGACCCGATCTTAGGCCCCGTCGGCTCCTGCGCGATCCCCGAGTTCGGCACGGGCTTCACGCGCGGCATGCTCCAGGAGACGCAGCCGACAAAATTCGACACGCTCATTCGCCTCTCGGGCTTCTCGCATGGCACGGACGTGTGGCTCGGCAACGCGCGCGATTTGATCTTGTCCAAGACCGCCTCCGTCAACGACGCCATCGGCTGCCGCGACGATATCATGCTGTACTTAATCAAATGCGGCATGCCCGAAAAGCGCTCGTTCAAGATCATGGAGGCCGTCCGAAAGGGCAGAGGCCTTCCCGAGGGCGCGGAGGACGAGATGAAGGCCGCGGGCGTTCCGGAGTGGTACATCGGCTCGTGCAAGAAGATCAAATACCTCTTCCCGAAGGCGCACGCAACGGCTTACGTTATGATGGCCTTCCGCATCGCGTGGTTCAAGGTGCATGAGCCGCTGGCCTTTTACGCGGCATATTTCTACCGCAGGAGCCAGAAGGGCGGCTTCGACGCGGCCATGATGACGCACGGCATCGAGCTCGTCAAGCAGAAGCTACAGGAAATCGACGAAGCGGAAGACGCGACCGCGAAGGATGACGATCTGTTCACGACGCTGGAGGTCTGCTATGAGTTTTATCTGCGCGGCTTTACCTTCGCCCCCATTGATCTCTACCGCTCGCACGCAACAAGGTTTGTGATCGAAAACGGCAAGCTTCTACCGCCCTTCGTCTCCGTCTCAGGTCTTGGCGAAACGGCGGCGTGGGACATTATGGACGGGCGAGAAGGGAAGGAATTTTTGTCCATTGAAGAATTTTCCCTTGCCTGCCCGAAGGTATCCAAGACGCATATTGAAAACCTCAAGGCCGCCGGTGCGTTCGGAGATCTCCCAGAAACGAGCCAGATCACCCTATTTTAAGCGCAAAAAGCGCAGATGCAATTTGCATCTGCGCTTTTGTCATGCCAGATATTCCGTAAAATTTACCCTCATACTCGTAGGGGGCGATGCCCACATCGCCCCATTGGGAAGTTACGAATTCGCCGAAAATTTCCGAAAAAACGGTTCGTACCGCCGGGTCGATGTGGGCATCGACCCCTACGCATTACCGGGAAAGTGCAGTAAAATCGTGAACGTGTGAAAATCCGTAGGTGCGTATTTAGAACGTAGCGACCTGCTGCTCGGCGGGCTCGGCGGGAGAGATAGAAATTGCATTGAGGATGGGGCCGACGCCGCGATAGAGATTGTGGTAGCGCACCTCGACCGAGGCTTTGACCATGACCCACGATCTTGCCTTGAGCCCATCGGCACCCACAAAGCGGCACGGAAGCCCCATGAAGGTGATATCCGCTTCGCAGCACGTCATAACGAACCGGCCAGGGGCAAACATGTCCTCTTTTTCCTTGCGGAGCCTTGCGACCTGCCCCTTGAACTCGACGGTCTTGCCCTTATACTTGTCGGGCTCCTCGGTGATATCGCGGTAAAACAGCGCGTAATCCTCGTCCTCGATCTTCACGACCGGCGCGTTCAGATCAAACGGCAGCGGGTCTTCGATATCGTCCTGCTTTGTCGTGCCGTCGGTGTATTCATAAAGAATGTTGATGCGGCGGTTCACGGCTCTTGCGATCTTGTGATACTCCATCACGTCGGTGCCGGGCTTCATGCGGTTGAAGACCACGAGCTCCGCGCCCGCGAGCTTGTCGACCGTCAGCTGGCGCATGTTCTGGTTGTAGGACAAAAACGTATTGGCGTCGGCAAACATGACCTCCTGCGCGATCTGCCAGGTGTCGGGCGTTTTGAGATAGAAATCCGCCGCCAGATGCATGCCGTTGAGCTCGACGATCACGCGCTCGGCATGGTGCTTTTTGCGGAGCGCCTCCAGCTTTTCCTCGCTCAGGTCTTCATACTCCAGCGTCTCAATGTAGACGTTCTGGGAGGGATAGGTCGAAATGTCATACTCCTCCTCGCCCTCTTCGAAGACCAGCAGCAGCGTCTTTTCGCCCGCGTTGAAGCGCTCGTCCTCCAGCGTCTCCTGAATGAACTTCGTCTTGCCGGACTCCAGAAAGCCCGTAAAGACGTACATCGGAATGGTATTGGGCATATGGCCTCCTTATTCTCCGAAGAGCGAAGCGATGGCGCTTTCGTTGAGCTTCGAGCCGATGACGCAGACACGTCCAGTGATCATTGCGCCGCCCTCGCGGATATCGCTCTCGCCGGGCACGTAATCAAAGTGGATCCAGCGCTCCGAGTCTTGCGAGGCGACATAGCCCTTCGCGCGCAGCACCATGCCGTATTCTGCGGCGTTTTCCAGCTGCTTCAGGATGCCCTCGATCTGCGCGCTTGTGAACTTCTTGTGCGTCTCCATGCCCCAGCTGACGAAGACCTCGTCGGCGTCGTGGCCGTGGTGATGGTGATGATGGTGGTGATGCTCGTGCTCATCCTCGTCCTCATCGTCGTGATGGTGGTGGCAGCAGCAATCCGGGTCGTCGCACTCGTCGTCATCATCGTGGTCATGATGATGGTGATGGTGCTCATGCTCGTCTTCATCCTCATCGTCGTGATGGTGGTGATGATGCTCGTGCCCGTCTTCATCGTCGTCGTGGTGATGACGGTGGTGTTCGTGCCCGTCTTCGTCCTCATCGTCATGATGATGGTGGCAGGAGCAATTCGGATCGTCGCACTCGTCATCGTCGTCATGGTCATGATGCTGGTGCTCATGCGCCTCTTTTTCGAGCTCCTCGAGCTCCATCGCGATGGACGTCTTCTGCTCCATCGCAGCCATCAGCTGCTCGCCGGTGAGCTGATCCCACGGGGTCGTAACGAGCACGGCGTTGGGGTTATGGTCGCGAATGAGCTTCACGCACTCGTCGAGCTTCTGCTCCGAGACGTTCTGCGTGCGCGAGAGGATGATCGTGTTGGCGGTTTCGATCTGGTTGTTGTAGAACTCGCCGAAGTTCTTCATATACATCTTGCACTTCGTCGCGTCGGCAACGGTCACAAAATTGCCGAGCGTCACATCGTCCGTCGTGACCTTGCGCACGGCGCCAATGACATCCGAGAGCTTGCCCACGCCGGACGGCTCGATGAGAATCCGGTCCGGCGCGTATTCGGCGATGACCTTTTTGAGCGCTCTTCCGAAGTCGCCCACGAGCGAGCAGCAGATGCAGCCGGAGTTCATCTCGGTGATGTTGATGCCGGCCTCCTGCAAAAAGCCTCCGTCGATGCCGATCTCGCCGAACTCGTTTTCAATCAGAACGAGCTTCTGGCCGTGATAAGCCTCTTTGATCATCTTCTTGATGAGCGTCGTCTTGCCCGCGCCGAGAAAACCGGAGTAAATATCAATTTTTGTCATACAAAAACACCTTCTGTTTTATTTTTTACCGTAGTTAAGTATAGCACCTCTGTCAAGCGGTATCAAGCAAATTTCCTGGTTCGATTACAAATTCCGGCGAAAATCGATTGACAAACCGGAACCGGTATGATATGATAATATCCGGCTTTGGAGCCGGTATTCGGAGAGATGTCCGAGCGGTTTAAGGAGCTGGTCTTGAAAACCAGTGACACAGCAATGTGCCGTGGGTTCGAATCCCACTCTCTCCGCCATTTCTTTCCTGCATACGGATTTTTATTTCGACCTGCGGAAGTACCCAAGAGGCCGAAGGGGCTCCCCTGCTAAGGGAGTAGTCGTCTAAAAAGCGAGCGAGAGTTCGAATCTCTCCTTCCGCGCCAGAAATGGGCTTGAAAACGTTGTTTTCAAGCCCATTTCTTCGTCCTCTGCCAATCACAAAAGCAGCCACAGCCGCTTGACATTTTACACCGAAGGGCTATAATAAACATAGAAAGAGCGCTGCCGATAAGCGGTTCGTCTCTCACAAGTGTTTTGAAGTAATCGCCGAACTTGTCAGGGAGCGGCGGTTACTTCTTTTTGTTCTGCAAAAAGATGAGCAGAAGCAGGTTGATGACACCAAGGAGTACATCGAAAAACAGGAATAATTCTTCATATGTAACCATGCTGTACCGACCCCCTCTCCTTGTTTCGGAGAGGGTTTTCAAGAAGTCCTCTCCGGAATAAACGCGGAGAGACGAACCGCCTACCGTATATGGCAGCGCCCGCCCCCGAATTGGGGGTATTTTTATTGTATCACAACGCGCGAAGCTTGTCTATTTTCCCCTGCCGCCGGGCAGGCTTTTTCATTTCAGCCGAGCGTTTCCGCAAACCTTGCCAGCGCGGTGAGGCCGTCTTCCAGCGTCTTTTCGTCGCAGGCGTAGCCAATGCGCATGCTCTTGGGCTGCTCGAAGCAATCGCCGGGCGTGACGAACGCGCCCGTCTCGTCGTAGAGCCGCTTGCAGAACTCATAAGACGGCACGTCAAAATCGTAATAGACCAGCGCCGTTGTGCCGGCCTGGGGCTTGGTGTAGTAAAAATGCGGATTTTCCGAAATCCACGCGTCCAGAATCGCGAGGTTCTCGCGCACGATGGTCCGGTTGCGGCACAAAAGCGCGTCCGCGTGGCGAAGAGCGAGAGCGGAGACCGCGTCGTCAAACATCCCGCAGCTAATTAAGTTGTAATCGCGGTGGGACAAAAATGCGCGCAGCGCTTGCTCGTCGTGTGTCGCGATCCAGCCCATGCGAAGCCCCGCGAGAGAAAAGACCTTCGACATGCTGCTGACCGAAATGCCCTTCTCGTAAAGATCGACGATCGACTCGCACCAACCGTCCTCCTGCGTCAGGTTCCGGTACACCTCGTCGCAGAGCACATACGCGTCCACACTTTTCGCGATTTCCACGATCTGCTCGAGAAGCTCTCTGGACATCAGAGCGCCCGTCGGGTTATTGGGGTTATTGACGCAGATGAGCTTCGTGTTATCATCCACAAGGCTTCTGAGCTCTGTAAGATCGGGCAGATATCCGTTTTCCTGCCGCAGGTGCATCAGCCGCACATCCGCGCCGATGGCCTCGGGGATGGAGTAGAGCTGCTGATAGGCCGGCATGATGCTCACCACGCCGTCGCCCGGGGAGATAAGCGAGCAGAACACATGGTAATTCGCGCCCGCCGCGCCGTGGGTCGGGACGACCTCCGAAGGCTTTAAGGTCTTATATAGCCCGCACACGCCCTCGCGCAGCGCTTCGCTTCCTGCAATATCGCCGTAGGTCAGCCGTCTTGCGCAGAAGCGTTCCAGAAACGCCTGCTTGTCCTCTCCCGTGAGCTCAAACAGCTCGTCGAGAGACACCGAGTCCACACACGTCTCGGCAATATTATACCGCGCGCCGTCTTCATACGCGTTCATCCATTCTTCCACGGCAAAGGGTTTGATCTTCATAGCGGTGCTCCTTCTGTCTATCGGGTATTTTACGCCTATGTTTTATCGGGGTTTTCCCGAAAAGTCAAGCGCTTTTCCCGCGCGAGCCGCCGTTCCGGTCTGCGCAGAACGCGCAAAGCTTTTGCGGCTTTTATCAAGCGGGCATAAAAATTCTCGCCGGGCGCGCCGGTTTTTCCCATTTTGCACAATTTATAGTTGACAGACCGCCTGCTTTTATATTATATTGGACAGGTAGAAACCACCTGCGCAGCCAAACTGTTTTTTCTGGCCTCAGCAAGTGTATACCGCCGGATGAAACGGTCAGGAGAGCGCGCACAGCGTTGGTGCGCCACCGAAGGGGCTCGCGCAAGGAACTCTCAGGTAAATGAACTGATCGTGGACGGGACTCTGGAAAGCCGCATCGCGGCACCGAAGAAGCAATCCCTCCGGGGAGAATCTTTCAGGTTAGTCAACAGAGCGCGCCTTACGTTGGCGCGCTCTGTTTTGTTTCTTTCGGAAAAGACGCGAAACGGGCTGCCCGCCGCGCGGTCAACGTGAGAAGTTTTTCCCTCGCAGATACCAACGCAATTCAACATCACAAGGAGGAAACTATGAGCGAACTGAAACGGACGATTTTATACCAGGCACATCTCGACGCAGGCGCGACGATGGTCGACTTCGGCGGCTGGGACATGCCCATCCAGTATCCCGAAGGCATCATCGCGGAGCATCTGTACTGCCGCCGTCACTGCGGCATCTTTGACGTGTCCCATATGGGGCGTATCGACGTCGAAGGCCCCGATCAGGTGGCGTTCCTGCAGCACGTTCTGTCCAGCAACGTGCTCGCGCTCGACCTCAACCAGGCGCAGTACTGCATCATCCCCGACGCAAACGGCTACGCCATCGACGACGCGTATCTGTACCGCTTTGAAGAGGGCAAATACTTCCTCGTCATCAACGCCGGCAACATCGACAAGGACTGGGCGCACCTGATGAACGAAGCGAAGAACTTCGACGTCAAGCTCACGAACGTCTCCGACAAGTACGCGGCCATCGCCGTACAGGGTCCGGAGTCCAAGAAGATCCTCATGACGCTTGCAGGCGGCCGCCAGCTGACCCCCGAAAATGTCAAGAACGCGCTCAACAGCCTGACAATGGAGGGTAAGCCCGTCCGTATCGCAAAGACCGGCTACACCGGCGAGCCCATCGGCTATGAGCTGTACTGCAACTCGGAAGACGCCCGGTACTTCTGGGATCGCCTCATCGAGCTGGGTGCGAAACCTACCGCGCTCGGCGCGCGCGACACCACGCGTATGGAAGCCGCGCTCCCGCTCTACGGCCACGAAATGGGCGAGTGCGAAATGGGCGGCGAGATTCAGATCTACGCCGTGCCGCTGGCGAAGTTCGCCGTTTCCTTCGACGAGGCCAAGGGCGATTTCATCGGCCGCGAACCGCTCAAGAAGCAGTTTGAGGCGCTCAAGAAGATCATGAACCGCGACTATTCCTCGATCGAGGACCTGCCGTACCGCATCCAGCCCATCTATCTCGAGGGCAAGGGCGT
>CAKUNY010000045.1 GCA_934668605.1 uncultured Oscillospiraceae bacterium
CTTGTGCAGCATTCTGGCCTCGTCCGGCTCTGCGCCCAGAGGCGCGGGTGCGAAGATGGCTGTGTTTCCGGACGGGACGACGCTCGGAACCATCGGCGGCGGCGCGGTCGAGCGCATTGCAGCCCAGCAGGCGATGGACTTATTCCGAACGGGCGCTTCCTATTGTCAGGCGTTTTGTCTCGCGCCCAATCAGGTCAACGACATCGGCATGATCTGCGGCGGCAGCGTCACGGTCTACTTCCGATTTTTCGATCACGAAAACGCGCGCGATCTGGAACTTATCAAGACCATTCTCGAGCTTCTGGCAAGCGGACAGGACGCGTGGCTCGTCAGCCGGATGGAGGACGGGAAAATTACCGCGATGGGAACGTTCGACGAGGCGTACGGGCTGCGCTTTGCCGAGCTGGACGAAACGATGCTCCGCCCGTGGCTCACAAGCAGCGCGGTCTACCGCAAGGGAGAGCCGTCTTATTACGTCGAGCCCATCAGCCGGGCGGGCAGAGTTTATATTTTCGGCGGCGGCCATGTGGGAAAGGCGCTCGTGCAGGTTTTGGCGAATGTCGGCTTCCGCGTGGCGGTATTTGACAATCGCGAGGACTTCGCGAAGCCGGAAAACTACCCGTCTGCCGAGCAGGTGATCTTCGGAGACTACTATCATATTGCGGACAAAGTGCACATCACGCAGCGCGACTATGTCGCCATCATGACCCCCGGCCATCAGGCAGACCGCGAGGTGCTCTTGCAGGCGATGAGGAGCCCCGCGTGCTACGTCGGGTGCATCGGAAGCCGGCATAAGCTCGCCGCGACGTATCAATACCTGACAGAAAACGGCATTGCGGAATCAGAGCTTTCGCGCATCCATGCGCCGATCGGGCTTACGATTTTCGCCGAAACACCGGAGGAGATCGCGATTTCCATCGCCGCCGAGCTTATCCGCTGCCGCGCCGAGCTTGCGGGCACGGAAAAGGCGAAGAAGGGGTAAGCATGCATTATTTTTTGACGGGAGACGTACAGGTCGGAAAGAGCACGATCATAAAGAAGACGCTCGCTGCGCTGCAATTACAGGCCGTCGGCGGCTTTCGGAGCGTGTCCGTTCCCGATCTTCCGGACGGCGCAATGTCGGTCTATCTGATTCCGGCGGGAGAAGCGCATCCCATGATGGGAAATTGGAACCGCGTGGGCATCCGAAAGGGCTGCGGGCGCGGGATCGAAAAATTCCCGGAGGCCTTTGAGCGCGCGGGCGTGCTGGCGTTAGAAACCGCGGAGACGAAGCCTCTCATCCTCATGGACGAGGTCGGACGGATGGAGAGCGCGGCGGCGCGGTTTTCGGAGCGGATCCTGGCGCTGCTGGAAGAAAGCACCCCGATTCTCGGCGTGGTGCAGAAAATGGCCGACACGCCGCTTACGAACGCCATTCGAAGGCATCCCAATGTGCGCCTCCTGACCGTGACGAAGGAAAACCGGGAGGAGCTGGCCGGAGAGGTCTTGCGGCTCGTGTCCAAAGAAATTGACCGGACGACAGACTCCGGCGGCGCGATCGTCTTCCGGAATGATACGGTTCTGATGATCCGCGTGGGAAGCCGGTGGTCGTTTCCCAAGGGGCATCTGGAGCCCGGCGAGACGCTTTTGCAGGCAGCCATCCGCGAGACGCGCGAGGAGACGGGAATTTCGGCGGCGCTTTTGACGGATACGCCGATTATGGCGCCCTCCGCAAAACCGGATGACCGGCGGCGCGTCTGGTTTTTCCCGGCGCAATATGTGACGGGGGAACTATTGCCGCAGACGGATGAGGTCAATGAAGCGGCATGGGTCAGCATTCCGGCTGCGGCGGAGAAAATCACCTTCGCTCCCGACCGGGAAGCGTTTTTGAAGGCCTGCGAAGTACGCTGAAATTTCCCGGGAGATTCGTAGGGGCGGACGCCCTACAAGCTTTTTGGGAACTCCCGGAAGGATCGTAGGGGTCGATGCCCACATCGACCCAGCAGGACGCACCGATTTGACGAAAATTTTTGGCGAATTCGTCGGTTCCCAATGGGGCGATGTGGGCATCGCCCCCTACGCATGGATTGCGAGATTGCGTGAAATATCGGATATGATAAAAAGGAGAAACGAAGCATGAACGAACCGTTTGCATTTTATGAGAAGACCGCGGACTATGTAAAATCCAGAGCGCCGTTTGCACCAGAGCTGGGGCTGATTCTGGGAACGGGGCTGGGACCTCTTGCGCAGGCCATTGAAGACCCGGTTGAGATCGATTACCGGGACATCCCGAACTTCCTCGTCTCCACCGCGCCCGACCATGCGGGTAAGCTCATCTTTGGCAAGCTGGCAGGAAAGAAGCTCGTGTGCATGTCGGGGCGGTTTCACTCTTACGAGGGGTACGACTTTGAGCAGCTGGCCATTCCCGTGCGGCTGTTCAGGCTCTTGGGGGTAACACAGCTGATCGTGACGAACGCGGCGGGCGGCGTCAATGCGGGCTACCGGCCGGGCGATATCATGGTCATCTCCGACCATATCAAATTGGGCGGCGCGAGCCCCATGCGCGGAAAAAACCTTCCGGAATTCGGCGACCGCTTCTTTGATGTCAGCCGGATGTACACCCCGCGGCTGCGGGAGCTGGCTTTGCGGCTTGCAAAGGACACAAAGCTTCGCGTCCACGAGGGCGTATATTTCTTCATGCCGGGGCCGCAGTTTGAAACCCCGGCGGAGATTCGGGCGATTCGCTTGCTCGGCGGCGACGCGGTCGGCATGTCGACGGTCACGGAGGCGCTCACAGCGGCGCACTGCGGCATGGAGCTGCTCGGCTTTTCCGTCATTACAAACATGGCCGCTGGCATGCTTGACCAGCCGCTTACGACCGAGGAGGTCAGCGAGACGGGGCGCATGATCGAAGAGCAATTCAGCGCGTATTTGAAATCTGTCATTCGGGAGATGAACTGATATGAGCGAAGCAAGAGCCGACAAGGGCTTGGCTTTTATGCTGCAATATGAAAATGTCGCGTGGTACGACGCGGGCGCAGTGAAGATCTTAGACCGGCGCGTGTATCCGGGGAGAATCGAGTTTGTGACGTGCCGGACGCACGTCGAGGTCATGCAGGCCATCCGCGACATGGTCACGCAGAGCGCGGGGCCGTACACCGCGGCGGGCATGGGCATGGCGCTGGCCGCGTGGGAGTGCCGGGAGAAGCCGGAGCAAGAGCAGCTGGCCTTTCTGGAGCAGGCGGCAGTCTGCATTGCAAATGCCCGCCCGACGACGAAAAAGCGCATGGAGCAGGTTTGCAGCGGCTGCCTGACCGCGGCAAAGATCGCGCTGGAAGAGGGTGCGCGCGTGGACGAGGCCATCCGCGCCCATGTTGTCCGGGCAAACAATTCGCGCTATTCCAAGGTCAATGAAATTGCAAAGTATCTCGTTGCGATGTTCCCGCAGAAGGGGACAATTATGACGCAGTGCTTTGGAGAAACCATCGTCGGCATGATGCTGAAAGAGGCGCGCCTTGCCGGAAAGGAGCTCAGGCTGTTCTGCCCGGAGACGAGGCCATATTTTCAGGGCGCGCGCCTGACCGCGACGGTCTGCCATGACATGGGCTTTGACGTGACGGTCATCACCGACAACATGCCGGCCTTTGTCATGGAGCGTGAGGGCGTGGACGTGTTCACGTGCGCGGCGGACGCGATCTGCCTCGACGGCTACGTCGTCAACAAGGTCGGCACGTTCCAGATCGCCATCTGCGCCAACCATTTCGGCATTCCGACGTTCGTCACCGGCGCGCCCGACGCGGGACACCCGACGAAGGACACCGTGACGATCGAGATGCGCGACCCGGCGTTTACGCTTCAGGCGATGGGCGTCCGCACGGCGGCCGAGGGCGTAAAGGGCTACTATCCGGCGTTCGACCTCACACCGCCGTATCTCATTTCCGGCATCGTCACCGACCGGGGCGTCTTCTCGCCCTTCGATTTGCAGCGCTACTTCTCGTCCGGCGGCAAGGGCGAGTACGAAATGGTCGTGTGAGAGCCTCGTTTGTGGCGGTATTTCACAAATTTTTGACGCATTTTTTGCAGACCGGCAGGAGCGTTTGACGCGCTTTCACCGGTCTTTGCATGCTCGCCCTTCAAAAATGACGGAAGAAGCCGAGAAAATGCAGGGCGGGATGCAGCCGCACGGACGCAGTTGGAAGCGTGCGGCGGAAATCCTGCAAAAATGGCGCGCATTCCGACGCGGATGCAGCTGTTTCTGCAAGAAGTGCACGCACGCAATGCAGGCAGGAAAATACAGGATGAATTGCAGGAAACGCTTCCTGCAATTCATTGCCGGACTGTAAGCTTGTGCAAACTGCATAAATGTAGAAAACGAAAACTGTACAAAATGGTTGAATTTCTGAAAGAAATCCGTATAATAAAGATTGTAAGGAAATGATAACCGCTGCAAAAAATGCAGCGCTGGATTCAATATGGAGGAAACAAAATGCTGAGTGTTTTGGCTGTCTGCGGCGCCGCTTATTTTGCAGGTATGGTTGCAATGACCATGCATGGCATGAAGAACTGAGAAATCACAGAACGAAACGGACTCCCGTCAGCTCATGCTGACGGGAGTTTTTGCATCTTTTCCATGAAATTCGCAGGCAGTAAAATCGTCTGCAAAATTTTTAACGCTGTGCATACAAAAAACGGATGCAAAAAAGCCCCGGCCGGTGTATAATATCAAAAAATTCGGGGGGCTTCCCCCACGCAAGGAGCAATGACTATGCGAATCGTCGTCAAGGTGGGCACATCGACGCTTGCCCATCCAACCGGAAGGCTCAACATCCAGCGCATGGAGCGGCTGTGCAAGGTGCTGAGCGACCTCAAAAATGCCGGGCACGAGATCATTCTCGTCTCCTCGGGCGCTATTGGCATGGGCGTCGGCAAATTGAGCCTGAGCCGTAAGCCTGCCGACATGCCGACCAAGCAGGCGGCCGCCGCCGTCGGCCAGTGCGAGCTCATGTACATCTACGACAAGCTCTTCACCGAATATAACCACATCGTCGCGCAGATTCTCATCACCGCACCTGATTTGCAGGAGGCCGGGAGCCGGAAAAGCAATTTCCACAACACGCTCGCGCGTCTTTTGGAGCTCGGGGCGCTGCCGGTTATCAACGAAAACGACACCGTATCCACTGACGAAATCGTCATCGGCGACAATGACACGCTCTCCGCGAACGTCGCGTCCACAATCAGAGCAGACCTTCTCGTGCTCCTTTCCGACATCGACGGGCTGTATGACGCCGACCCGCACAAAAATCCCAACGCAAAGCTGATCGAAACGGTCGAGCGGCTGGACGAGAAAATTTACGCTCTGGCCGGCGGCGAGGGTTCGAGCCTCGGAACGGGCGGCATGGTGACAAAACTGCGCGCGGCCAAAATCGCGACGGAGGCGGGCTGCGAGATGGTGATCGCCAACGGCAGCAGGCCTGAGGTTCTTTACGATATCATGGACGGCAAGCATGCCGGGACGCGGTTTCTGACGCAGGAGGGAACAAAATGACCACACGCGAAATTCTGATGAAAACGAAGGCCGCCTGGCCGTCCGTCCGAAGCGCGAGCGCGGAAGACAAGAACCGGCTGCTGTTATCGATGGCCGAGCATCTCATGCACCACGCGGACGAAATTTTATATGCCAACGCGCAGGACGTCGAGCAGGCAAGAGGCACCATTTCAGACGTCATGCTCGACCGGCTCAGTCTCAGCGCGGGAAGAATCGAAGCGATGGCCGCCGGAATCCGGGACGCAGCCTCCCTTCCCGACCACACGGGACGGATCTTAGACGAAATTACCCGCCCGAACGGGCTGAAAATCTACAAAAAGCAGGTGCCGCTGGGGCTCGTCGCGATCATCTTTGAAAGCCGCCCGAACGTCACCTCCGACGCCGCCGCGCTCTGCCTCAAAAGCGGAAACGTCTGCATGCTCCGCCCCGGAAAAGAGGCGTACCGGTCAAGCAAGGCGATCGTGGACGCACTGAAAGACGGCATCCGCGCGGCAGGCTTTGACCCCGAGATCGTGAACATTGTCGAGGATACCTCCCGGCACAGCGCGACGGAAATCATGGAGGCCGCCGGTCTTGTCGATCTTCTCATCCCGAGAGGGGGCGCCGGGCTCATTCGCGCGTGCGTCGAGCACGCAACGGTTCCCTGCATCGAAACCGGCACCGGCATCTGCCATGTGTATGTGGATAAGGACGCGGATTTAGAAAAAGCGCTTTCCATCATCGTAAACGCCAAGACAAGCCGCCCCTCGGTCTGCAACGCCGAGGAGGTCTGCCTTGTGCATCGCGATATTGCGAAGACGTTCCTTCCGATGCTCAAAAACGCGCTCGTCGACGCGCGCGAGCAGGCAGGTCTTCCCCCGGTCGAGCTCCGGCTGGACGAAGAAGCGATTTCCATCATTCCCGGCAAACCGGCAGGCGCCCGTGATTTTGACACAGAATTTCTCGATTACATTCTGGCCGTCGGCGTCGTTTCCTCGTTGGACGAGGCGATTTCGCACATTCAGGTGCACTCGACGCACCATTCGGACGCAATCATAACCGAGAATGAGGCCGCCGCAGAGCGTTTTCTGGACGACATTGACTCCGCCGCCGTCTACGTCAACGCCTCCACCCGCTTCACCGACGGCGGAGAGTTCGGCCTCGGCTGCGAGATGGGCATTTCCACGCAGAAGCTCCACGCCAGAGGCCCGATGGGGCTCGACGCGCTTTCGACGTATAAATACATCATCCGCGGCAGCGGCCAGATCCGATAAAATTTTTTCGTCCTCCCTCTTGACAGGGGCTTTCTTCAGCGCTATAATGCAGAAAACCGTTGAAGAAGAGTGAGTACATTTTAGATCGGTTTCTTCAGAGAGCCGCAGATGGTGGGATTGCGGCGAAAGCGCTAAGATGGAATGGACTTCTGAGGGCAATCAGAAACGGATGTAAATCCTTAGTATGTGCGACGGAGCAGGCGCTTCGTAATCAAACGCCAGCGTATATTGGTACGCATGAGTGGACGCAGAAATATGCGTCAAGCCGGGTGGCACCGCAGGATTGATCTCCTGTCCCAGCAAAGCTTTTTGCCGGGACAGGAGTTTTTGTTTTTCTCAAGGAGGTTTTTGTGATGGTTCTTTATACCAGACGATGGCGTTCGCGCCGCGAAATCAGGTTCTTTTCTCATAACACAAATTGATTTTTTACTTTGATAGTTGAAAGGTTGGTATATTCCATGAAAAAGCTTCTCTCGATCGTTCTGGCCGCTCTGATGGCCGTTTCCCTGTTCACCGCCTGCGCCGCAAAAACCGAAACTGCCGCGCCCGCTGAAACTGCCGCAGCTGATACCGCATCCACGGAAACTGCTTCCACCGAAGCTTCTTCCGACGCCGCATCCTACACCATCGGCATCTGCAACTACGTAGACGACGCGTCGCTCAACCAGATCGTTGAAAACATTCAGGCGCAGCTCGCCGCCATCGGTGAAGACAAGGGCGTGACGTTCAACGTCGAATACGACAACTGCAACGCAGACTCGAACCTCATGTCCCAGATCATCTCGAATTTCCAGGCTGACAATGCCGACCTTCTCGTCGCGGTCGCAACGCCTGTCGCGATGGCCATGCAGGCAGCCACCGAGGATTCCGGCACGCCCGTCGTCTTCGCTGCCGTCTCCGACCCTGTTTCCGTCGGTCTTGTTGACTCTCTGGAAGCCCCGGGCAGCAACCTCACCGGCACGTCCGATTATCTTGACACCGCAGCCGTTATGAACCTCATGTTCGTCCAGAACCCCGAGCTCAAGAAGGTCGGCCTTCTGTATGACCTCGGCCAGGATTCCGCCGCAAGCGCCATTGAAAGCGCAAAGGCTTACCTGGAAGACAAGGGCGTGGAGGTCATCGAGCGCACCGGCACGAGTGTGGACGAAATCGCGCTGGCCGCGCAGGCACTTGTCTCCGATGGCGTAGAGGCTGTCTTCACCCCGACCGACAACACGGTCATGAAGTCCGAGCTCACGATCTATGAAACCCTTGCCGAGGCCGGTATCCCCCACTACACCGGCGCGGACTCCTTCGCTCTGAACGGCGCATTCCTCGGCTACGGCGTCGATTACGCAAACCTCGGCGTGGAAACCGCGAACATGATCGCCTCGATTCTCCTCGATGGCGCAGGCCCCGCAGTGACCGCCGTCAAGACGTTTGACAACGGCACGGCGACCATCAACACCGAGATCTGCGCGGAGCTCGGCATCGACTTTGACGAGCTTTCCGAAAAGTTCTCCCCCTATTGCACGAAGGTGCAGTCCATCGTCACCGCCGAATCGTTCGGCGACGTTCAGTAAGAAAAACCTTTCCTGCAAGCTGTGGTGCGCTCCATCACAGCTTGCGGCTTTCAAAAATCACAAACATTGGAGGAACTTATGTCGCTGGATTCTGTTTTAGGCCTTGTACAGACCGCATTGGAGCTGGGGCTCATCAGCTCGCTGACGGTGCTGGCGCTCTTTCTGAGCTATTCGATGCTCGGCGTGTGCGATTTGTCGACGGACGGCTGCTTCACCCTTGGCGCGACGGTCGGCGCAGCGGTCGCGATCGCTGGGCACCCCTACCTTTCGATTCCGGCGGCCATGCTCTGCGGCATGCTCTCCGGCTTTGTGACGGCTGTTTTGCAGACGAAGATGGGCGTCAACAGCCTGCTCGCCGGTATCATCGTCAACACCGCGCTCTACTCTGTGAACATCGCCGTCATGGGCGGCTCGTCGGTTCTGAACATGAACAAAACGCCAAGCGTATTTTCCAGCATGAAAGACCTTCTGGAGGGCTCCCCCTTTTCCGGGGAATATAAGCTCGTCGTCGCGGGTATCGCGGCCCTGCTCGTGTGCGTCTTCCTCGGCTTCTTCCTGAAGACCCGCCTCGGCCTTGCTATCCGCGCCACGGGCAATAACCCCGACATGGTGCGCTCGTCGTCCATCAATCCGTCTTTTACGACGATCATCGGCCTGTGCGTGGCAAATGCGTTTACGGCGCTCTCGGGTTGCCTGCTTGCGCAGTCGCAGAAGTCCGTGAACATCGACATCGGCTCCGGCATGGTGACCATCGCCCTTGCTTCTCTTCTCATCGGTCACGTTTTCCTTGGCCGTAAAAAGCTTCCGCTCCGGATTTTCGGTATGGTGCTGGGCGCGTTCTTGTTCCGCCTCGTCTATACGATCGCGCTGCGCTTTGATATGCCGGCGTTCATGCTGAAATTTGTCTCGGCCGTCGTGGTCGTCGCAGCCATCTCGATTCCGTATCTCAAAGACCAGCTGCCGATGCTCCGCCGCCGTGCGGCGCACAATCGCGGAAGGAGGGCGTAAGTATGCTAAAGCTCACAAACATCTCCAAAACCTTCAATCCCGGCACCGAGGATGCAAAGCTCGCGCTCGACAACGTGTCTCTTCACGTCCGCCCGGGCGATTTCATTTCGATCATCGGCGCGAACGGCGCAGGCAAGTCGACGCTCTTCGGCGCAATTGCCGGAAGCTTCATGACCGATTCCGGCGATATCACGCTGGACGGCGAAGACATCACGCTGATGCCGGAACACAAGCGCTCCAAGCAGATCGGAAGACTTTTCCAGGATCCCATGCGAGGCAGCGCGCCGGGCATGACGATCGAGGAAAATCTCGCGCTGGCCGCCGGGAAGGGCGGTTGGCTGCACCGGCTCACAAAGCAGGAAAAAAAGCAGCTGCGCGAGCGCGTGGCGCTTCTCGGCATGGGCTTGGAGAACCGCATGAGCCAGCCCGTGGGGCTTCTTTCCGGCGGGCAGCGGCAGGCCTTGACGCTCATGATGGCGACCTACAATCCCCCGAAGCTGCTGCTTCTCGATGAGCACACGGCGGCGCTCGACCCCGGAACAGCGGAAAAAGTGCTCACCCTCACGACAAAGATCGTCGAGGAAAACAAGCTCACCTGCCTCATGATCACCCACAACATGGCCTCCGCCTTAGACCTCGGCAACCGGACGATCATGATGAACGCCGGAAAAATCGTTCTGGACGTAGAGGGCGCGGAGCGAGACACGCTCACCGTCTCCGACCTTCTCTCCCGCTTCCGCGAAATCTCCGGCAAAGCGCTCGATAACGACCGGATGCTCCTTATTTAAGCAGTCTCCCCCGAGCGAATTCGGCAATGTGTCATTTCATGCGTAGGGGACGATGCCCACATCGTCCCTGCGGATGAAACCATTTTAACGAAGATTTTCGGCGAATTCGCAGTTTTCTCATGGGGCGATGTGGGCATCGCCCCCTACGCAGTTTTTTAACATACCAAAGCGCGCGGTTCTGCCGGAACTGCGCGTTTTTTCTTTTTAGGCTTGTTTACCGCCTCTTTTGGCTGTATACTATATTAGAATATTAGCGCCCTGCGGCGCAGTTTGGAGAACGCGGAGGAGACGCGATGAAAAAAGAGTTTTTGGAGACGGGGAAAATCGTCTCGACGCATGGTCTGCATGGAGATGTGAAAATCCTGCCGTGGGCAGATTCCCCGGAGTTTTTGTTGGAATTTGACCGGGTATTTGTCGGGAAAAAGGAATACGCTGTGGAAGACGCGCGCGTACAGAAGACGTGCGTCCTGATGAAGCTCGAGGGCATTGACACGGTGGAAGAGGCGGCGAAGCTGCGCGATCAGGTCGTTTTCATCGCGCGAAGCGATATCGAGCTTGAAGAAGGCGCCATTTTCATTCAGGACTTACTCGGCCTTCCCGTGCTCACAGAAGACGGCGCGGAGCTCGGCAAGCTCAAGGAGGTCATCTCCACGGGCGCAAACGACGTGTTCTATGTCAAGGGCGCGCACGAATACATGATTCCCGCCGTGCCGGAGTTTGTGCTCGAGCGGAACATTGATAGCGGCTTCGTCCGCGTGCGGCTCATTGAGGGGATGCAGACCGATGCGCTTTGACATTCTGACGCTGTTCCCCGAGCCCGTCGAGGCGATGATGCAGTCGAGCATCTTAGGCCGCGCGCAGAAAAAAGGGCTCATCGAAATTCACGCCCACCAGATCCGCGACTATACCGCAAACCGGCAGAACCAGGTCGACGACTACCCCTACGGCGGCGGGCGCGGCGCGATTTTGCAGTGCGACCCCCTGTACCGGTGCTGGTGCGCGGTCTGCGACGACGTGGGCGCGCCGGTGCATACGATCTTCCTCTCCGCCTGCGGAAGCGTTTTCAATCAGGAAAAGGCGAAGCAGATGCAGCGAAGCTATGAAAACGTGATCCTCGTCTGCGGGCACTACGAGGGCATTGACCAGCGCTTTATTGACGAGTGCGTGGACGAGGAAATCTCCCTGGGCGACTTCGTCTTAACCGGCGGCGAGCTTCCGGCCATGATGATCGCGGACGCGGTGTGCCGTTTAGTCCCCGGCGTCCTCGGAGACGAGGTCTGCTTCACAGACGAGAGCCATTGGGACGGGCTGTTAGAGTACCCGCAATACTCCCGCCCCGAAGTCTGGCACGGTCTGGCCGTCCCGGAGGTGCTGCTCTCCGGCAACCATCAGAACGTCGACCGCTGGCGCAAAAAGCAGTCGATCCTGCGCACGATGTACCGGCGACCCGACATGTTTAAAAAGCTGCGCTTTCCTTATAAAACGCGCGCCGAGCGCAAATTTGTTGTGGAATTGGAGGCAGAAAATGAAGACTTCCGAAATCGAGACCCTAAAAACCTGGATTACCGAAAGTGACAACATCGTCTTTTTTGGAGGCGCCGGCGTGTCCACCGAGTCCGGCATTCCGGACTTTCGCAGCGTCGACGGCCTGTACCATCAAAAATTCGACTACCCGCCCGAAACCATCCTGTCTCACAGCTTTTTCTATAGCCACACCGAGGAGTTTTACCGCTTTTACCGCGAAAAAATGCTCCCCCTGGAGGCAAAGCCCAACGCCGCGCATCTGGCCTTGGCAAAGCTCGAGCAGGAGGGAAAGCTCAAGGCCATCGTCACACAGAACATCGACGGCCTGCACCAGAAGGCCGGAAGCAAGCGCGTCTATGAGCTCCACGGCTCTGTGTACCGCAACCGCTGCCAGCGCTGCGGAAAGCCGTATTCCCCGGAATTCATCCGCGACTGTAAGGGCGTGCCGCACTGCACGTGCGGCGGGCTCATCAAGCCCGAGGTCGTGCTCTATGAAGAAGGGCTAGACGAGGCGTGCATCGACGGCGCCATCCGCGCCATCTCCAAGGCCGATGTCCTGATCGTCGGCGGCACATCGCTCACCGTCTACCCCGCTGCGGGTTTGATTCGCTACTACGGCGGCAGCAAATTGGTTTTAATCAACCGCGACGAGACGCAGTATGACTCGTACGCAAATCTCATCTTCCGCGACCCGATCGGAAGCGTTCTATCTCAGGTCGTATAACCAAAAGGAGCCCCTATGAACCGCACAGAATTCCAAATCTGGACAAAAAACCACATCCGCCTAATGGACGGCGCGACCGGCAGTAACCTCATGAAGGCCGGAATGCCGCGCGGCGTCTGCACCGAGCAGTGGGTGCTCGAGCACCCGGACGCGATCCTCACCCTACAGCGCGCATACAAAGCCGCGGGCAGCGACATGCTCTACGCGCCGACGTTCTGTGCCAACCGCATCGCGCTTTCCGGCTACGGCCTGCAGGAGGACGTTTCGCGCATAAACCGCGCGCTGGTCGCGCTCAGCAAACAGGCCGCCGGCTCCGGCGTTCTCGTTGCGGGCGATATGACCACGACCGGAAAACCGGCAGACCCCGAGGATGGAGACAGCTATCAGCAGCTTCTCGACGCGTACCGGGAGCAGGCCGAAGCCTTGATTTCCGGCGGGGTCGACCTCATCGGCGTAGAAACCATGATGGGCGTGAACGAATGCGCCGCGGCCATTGAGGCCATCCGCTCGCTCGGCGATATTGCGGTGATCTGCACGCTCTCCGTTCAGTCAGACGGCAAATGCTACTTTGACGGCAGCGTCTTCGAGGCGGCGGAGCTTCTGGAGGCGCTGGGCGCGGACGCCATCGGCGTGAACTGCTCCACGGGGCCGGATCAGCTGGAAAGCGTCATTCGAACACTCAAAAGCACCTGTTCCCTTCCCATCGTCGCCAAGCCCAACGCGGGCATGCCGAAAATTCTGGGCACCGGCGAGGCGGTCTATTCGATGGAGGCAAGTGAGTTTGCGCGGCACATGGAGCGGCTTGTCGAAGCCGGGGCGAGTATCATTGGTGGCTGCTGCGGAACGACACCAAAATTTATAGAAGCCCTGCGAGGGCTGAAGCGTTAGTTTTGGCAGTGCCTGCCAAGGGCGCTTTTTTACTTCCTGCCGTGGCGCAGGCGCCAAAGTTCAACTGGCAGAAGCCTGCCAGCTGGTTCATTTTCGACCCCACGCTTCTTAGCTGCGCAAAGAAGCGCCGTGTCGAGCCGCCGGGAAGAAGTTGCCCAAAGGAAACCCTTGAGAAGGGTTTCCTCTGGACTCCTTCCGAAAACAGAGGGATTCGACCCCTCTGGCTCCCCGGAGCTGCCCGGTACGAACGGTGTACCAGTCGAGCGTGTCTGCGTACTTTTGAACGCTCAATAATCGGGGGTACGACAAACTTGGCAGACCCGACTCGGCGCAAAGCAAATTTTCTCTGAAAATTTCTTTGCGCGAGGGCTGCCTGCTCTGCAATGAGGACCCCCGTCCCCCATTGCAGCCCGCCCCGCAAGGATTTTTGCAGAGCAAAAATGCCTTGCGGCGGACGAGACTTTCAAATTTGCT
>CAKUNY010000046.1 GCA_934668605.1 uncultured Oscillospiraceae bacterium
CAGTTGTCCAAAATATCGACCCCTCTCATTAGAAATTATCTTCATGCCCGGCCAGACACTAAATTTTGCTGTGGTATATATAAATTAGCATATCCTTGTAGAAAATTCAATATTTCGCGCGAAAGTTTTTACCACTTTCTGTAGACAAAATTCGACAGATTCTGTCCAAACCTGTCGAATTTTCGAAATCGGGAGACTGCGGAAAACAGAAAGGACGAGTCGCGTCAGAACAGATCCAACGCGTTATCAAGGTAGATTTCCTCGCGGACGCGGAGCTGGTATTCCGGCTTCGTCAGGTAATAGAGCAGAAACTCCAGAATCAGGGCGCTGCCGAGTCCGCGGCCTTCGATCTTAAAATTGGAAAAGCCCATCGGAAGATACGTATTTTGAATATCCTTGATACCGAGAAAACCGGGATTTTCCATCGCGCGGGAGAAGCGATAGCCGCTATCTGCGTCCGGCGCGGAGCAGTGGTGCTCCGGGGCGGCTTCCCCAAGATTTTTCCGGCTGACCGCTTCGTAGCAGGCGCGCCTGTCCTTGCAGCCAAACCAGCAGCATTCGTTGCAGAGAAACTCGACCTTGTCTTTCAGCGCCTGAGGCAGCGCACCGAGCTGCGCAAAGGCCTTGTTCAGCCGGAAATCCGGCACAACGCAGGAAAATTCCGGCCGCTCGAGTTCGCGCTGGAGCTGCGGAAAGCGGGTCAGTACCTTCGTGGTCGAGGAGACGAGATAGAGCCGGGGATAATTTGCTTTCAGATACTCCAGCAGCAGCTCCGAGTGGACGATCACGCCGTTTTGCACGCCGCCGGTATCTTCGAACAGGCGGCAAAGCTCGTTGCAGGTCTTGTCCTTCAAATGCTCCTCGCGCAGAAGCGAGTTGCTGAACGTCAGGCGGGCGGAGATGCCGAATTTCTGCGTCAGAGCCAGCACGCTTTGTGCGCCGCAGGTGCCGGAGCTCACGCGTCCGCCGCCCCAGAGGCAGTCTGCGGGCGCGCCATAGATGGAGCCGATTTCGCACCAGTCGTAGAAATATTCCCGGTGCGCGCGGTAAAGCGGGAGAAACGCGGCGTAAAGCTCGTAAAATTCAAATAGGCCGGGCAGATGATACTGCGCAATTTTTCTGTTCAAGGTGAATCCTTTCCATACTGAAGCTTCGGCAAAGAGCGTGCGGCGCCGGTGCATCGCGCGCAAATAAGAGGGGAGAGGCTATGCGTCCTCTGCCGCCAAAAACGCCAGCGGGTCGACGGACGCGCCGTTCTTGGTGACGCCAAGATGCAGATGCGGGTCGGTTGTCCAGCCGGACGAGCCGGAAAGGCCGATGGTCTGCCCCTGCCGGACGGTATCTCCAAGCGCGACGTGATACTCGGACAGGTGCGCGTAGCGGGTCTGCACGCCGCCCTCGTGGTCTAGCACAACGGTATACCCATAGGCCTCGTCGTAGCTGCATTCCGAAACCGTCCCGTCCGCTACGGCGAACACGCTGCTGCCGCTGGCTGCTTCCAGATCGACGCCCTCGTGAAGAGCCTTCGTTTTGGTGAGCGGATGGGCGCGAACGCCATACGCATCCGTCACGGCGGCGTCCGGGTCTTCCAGCGGCCAGACGTATTTCGGCGCGGTTTCGTCCGGCGCTTCGTCCGCAATTGCCGTTTCGGCGGGCGCAGCCGGTGCTTCCGGTACTGTCGGTTCGATGGCTTCCGGCAGGGAGGGAAAAGACTCTATGGCCTCGGTCTGTATGGTATCGGAAACAGCCGGTTCCTGTCCGGAGGAGGCGGGGCGCGCCGCCTGGGTGGAAAAGACGCAGGCGGAAAGCGCGAATACGATGGCCGCGCAGAGCCCTGCCCATTTTGAAACCGGGCGAAAAGCCGCAACGGCGCGGATGCGGGCGGCAAGGCTGTGTTCAGAAAAGCACGCGGCAAGCGGCGCGGGCAGAAACGCTCGCTCGGCCATCGATAAAAGCGTCAGGGCGTAGGCCTTTCGGCAGCCAGAGCCCAAAACGCGCAGAACAGCCTCGTCGCAGGCAAGCTCCATATCCCGCCCCGCCAGAATCACCATGCACCAGACAAGCGGGTTCCACCAGTACAGGCACAGGCACACGGCAAACAGGA
The DNA here is from genome assembly GCA_934668605.1 of uncultured Oscillospiraceae bacterium. Taxonomy (GTDB): domain Bacteria; phylum Bacillota; class Clostridia; order Oscillospirales; family Oscillospiraceae; genus CAG-170. Next base: position 2,105 of record CAKUNY010000046.1, read on the forward strand.
GCTTTCGCAGGCAGTCGTGTCTTCTCACATGCGCCAGCTCATGCGCGAGAATCAGCTGGAAGGCTTCACTGCCTGCGTCCAAGTCCGCGGGAAGCAAAATGATCGGATGGACGATGCCGAACGTCAAGGGCGCGCGGCGGCTTTTCGTGGTGCGGATGACGGGCGCTCTGCGAAAACGGAAGAGACGCAGCGTCTCGTCGATAGAAGCCTGGGGCGCGGCGTGCGCGGGCTGAAAGCTTCGCACCAGGAAGATGTATCCGATGAGCACGTACGCGGCAAGCAGCGCCGTTCCGGCCAGCCAGACGATAAAAACCGGGTGCACGCGTGCGGAAGCTGCCGGGAGCGCGCCGACCGCTATATTTTGTCCCAGATTGGGGAAGGGCAGAAGCGTTTGCGCACCGGTCGCTGCCGCCGCCGATTGGGGTGCTTTCCCAAATAGGTTCCAGATGCTAAGATGCGTCGGGATCGAGACTGGCAGCAGCAGCCGCACAGCCGCCGCGCACCAGAGCGCCGGAAAAAGCCGCCGGGGCAGATGTGTTTGCAGAGCGATGCGCAGCGCGAGAACGAGCAGAATCAGCGCGCTTCCGCCCAAAATAGCCGCCTGTATGCCCGTCATTGCTCCATCGCCTCCACGAGTGCTTTGAGCCGCGCGATTTCTTCCTTCGAGAGCGAGCGGTCAGATAAAATGGACGCAAACAGCAGCTCCGCCGAGCCGCCGAACACCTTGTCGACCAGCGTCTCAGCCTCTTCCTTCTGCGCCTGCTGCTTTGAAATTTGCGCGTGGCAGACGAAGCCAGGCTCACGCCGCTCAATCGCGCCCTTGTCGATGCATTTTTTGATGACAGTATAGGTCGTGTTCTTGTTCCAGCCGATTTTATCCGCCAGCGCCAGCGAAAGCTCCTTCGCCGTCCGGTCGCCCGTCTGCCAGAGCACCTCCATGACCTTCCATTCCGAGTCAAACAGCTTCATGTCAAGACCTCCAGATGTTGCTATGATCAGACTATCACATTCGTCTAATTCTGTCAAGGTATCTTGACAAAATGGGACTACTGTGATAGTTTGAGAGTAGACTATCGCGATAGTACAAACAGGAAAGGAGGTTCCTGACCCAAAGTTACACAGACAACCAACCGGGATGCGCCGCGCGCGCGGCGGCGCTCCTGTTTATGATCGGAGGGAAAATATGATGAAACAAAGGTACCAGCGCTTCTGCGCTGTTTTGCTGATGTTAAGCCTTTTGTGCGGCTGCGCGGCGGGAAACAGGCGGGCGAATCTTACGCTTCCCGGGGAAGCGGCGGAAGCGTCGCAAACCGCAGCAGTGCCCACCGTGCAGATTGACACGACGCAGAAGAAGATACAGGAGACTGTTTTCCATCTGGAATACGGCGAGCTGCCGCTTTCGCCCTTGCAGTGCATCACGGCTTTGACCGGACTGGACGAGGGTTTTCTCGCGGGCGGGCTCACGGAGGATGCCGCTGCGCTTTTGAAAGGGGATTTTGACGCAAACGTCGAGAAATTGCCGCTGCCGGAGGGGGCGGAGTATCTCTATGCGCTGGACAAAGCGGCGGACGGCAGCGTCTGGCTGCTGTCTGGGAGCGTTCCGGCGGCGTATTTTGACGCAAGCGGACGGCTGCAAAGACAGGAGCCGGACGAGTCCGGGCATTTGGAGCTGACGCGGTACGATGCGTCGCTTGCGATGCAGGAGACGATTTCGCTTTCTATGACGGACACCGGGCGCGCGGAGCGGTATGTTCAGCTGCTTGCGCTTCCGGGTGGGTTTTGCATTCTGAGCGCGTCTTTCCTGGTGCTGCTGGACGCAGACGGGCAGGAGCTGGCGCGTCAGACGCTCGACACGGACGACGGCTGGCGCTTTTCCTCCATGCAGGAAGTAAGCGGCGCGCTGTATGTTCTGGCGCGAAATTTCTTTGGCGCGGAGGAGCCAGAGCTGCGGAAATTTGACGAAGAAACACTCTCGCTGCTGGAAAGCGCCCCAATGAACAAAAAATCCCTGGGGCTTGGCCGCGCGCTCGATGGCAGGCTGCTGATTGGAAGCGAGGAAGAACTGGATGCGTATGACCCGGAGACGGCGCAGACCGAGACGCTTGTCTCCATGCGGGAGCTCGGCGTACAGCTGGGTGCGGAGCAGCTCATCGAGACGGCGGAGGGGTATCTTCTTTATACGCCGAGCATCGACGAGCTCAGCGTTCTTCGCTGGACGGAAGGGCAGGCGCCGGTAAAAACGCTGCTGTCTCTTGCCATCGTGACGGGCGTGAACCCGGTTCTGTCTCCGTTTACCGAGATGCTGCAAAGCTTTAACCGCAGCCAGAGCCGCTATCTGGTCGAGTACACGATCTATTCGGACAAAGACCTGACAGACACCGAGTCAATGGAGCTTCTGCGCACGCAGATCATGGCGGGGCAGGCGCCCGACCTCTATGCGTTTTATTCCAACGGTCTGGACTCTGGCAATCTCCGGCCGGAGGCAGTAGGGGTCGATCTATTGCCGCTTCTGGAAGGAGAGATCACAAAACACAGCTTTGCGCCGAACCTCTATGACCTTCTGATGAAAGACGGCGCGCTTTATGAGCTGCCGCTCACGCTCGAGGTCGACACGATGCTTGCCCCGTCGCACTTTTTCAAAGAACCGGGCGTGACGCTTGACAATCTGGAGCGGGCGCGTGCGCAGCTGCCGGAAGGGTGGGTGGCGCTTGACTCGTGGAACACGGCGGACAATCTCTTCGGGCTTTGCGTGCCTGTCTGCATCGGTGCGTTTACAGACCGGGAAACAGGAGCGTGCAGCTTTGATTCCAGGGAATTCGGCGACTATCTCACATGGTGCAAAACATGGGGCGGCGATGGCTCGACGCCAAGCGCACCCGAGACGACGCTCGTGCAGCTCGGTTGGATCAGCAGCCTCATGTGGCTCTCCGGACGCGGGGAAACGCTTGCCGGGCTTTGGGGAGAGCCGGGCTACACCTACATCGGCTACCCCACGCAGGAAGGCACCGGCAGCGCTTACCGGGTGCTTACCTCCCTCGGCGTATCCGGGCAGTGCCGGGATATGGACGGCGCAAGGGAATTTTTACGCTGCTGCTTTTCCTATTTGCAGGACGATGCGCTTCCGGCGAATTTCCAGCTGCTGCAAGCGGAAATGGACGAGTATATCGCGGGGAACCGCACCGGCTGGTGGGGAGAAGAGCTGAAAATCACCCCCGAGGACGCAGCGCAGTTCTATGCGCTCCTGGATGCTATTACAGTGCTTGCAGGCTCGGACGCGCCGCTGGGAGAGATTCTGCGCGAGGAGGCGGCGGGATACTTTGCAGACAGTGTGAGCCTGGAGCAAGCCCAGAGGAACATCCAGTCCAGAGCCAGCGTCTATTTGCAGGAGCAGTATCCGTGACGTCGGGAAAAGCAGACTGCCGCCTGTCGGAAATGCTCCGGCGGGCGGCAGTTTGCGCGCGTGCGTATTCGCGTTCGGAATCAGACGGTAAGCTCGATCAGATTTCCCTCGACTGCGGCGACGCAGCTTTCATAATACCCGTCACCCGTGGTTCTCGGGCCGCTGACGACCGTGTAGCCGTCCGCTTTCAGCCGCGCCGTCAGCGCGTCGACCGCCTCCTTGCTTCCGAAACGGAAGGCGATGTGCGCGTATCCGGTGCGGGGAAGCTCCTCTGGCGCGCCGGAAAGACCGGGTCTTGTCATGAGCTCAAGCCGCGCGCCGCCTTCAAACGAGAGAAAGTAGGAGCGGAAATTTGTCCGCGGATTGTGGTATCCGTCATTTGATTCGGCGCCCAGATACTTCATAAAAAAGCTGCGCACGGCCTCCAAGTCATTTACATAAAGCGCGACGTGTTCGATCTTCATAGCGTCCTCCCGAAGCATCCGATTTGTTTTGCTATATTGTAGCAGAGAAGCGGCGAAGACTCAACCGCTCTTTTGCGGGGAATTGCACGACAAAGCCTGACGGCTTCTTGACAGAGGCAGGGGTTTTTGCTACCATAAGATCAAAGAGCTTGCGGCCGGAGGGCTGCATCCTTTTGAGTTGCTGGTTAGTGCTGTCTAACCGCTGGGCTGCAAGCGTTGGTTAGAGAAATTTAACAGCGGCATTTCTGGCGCAGACGGAAGGGAAGGCTTGAAGCATGAAAATGATCGAACGAAATGAGGGCGCGGCGATGACGGCGCTTCTGATTCACCCGATGCTCTCTTCGGCGGAGGGATTGGAGCAGTGCGTGACGCGCTTCTGGGGAGAAGACGTCCGCTGCTTTCTCCCGGATTTATCCTCCCACGGAGAAGCGGCAGGGCAGACGTACAAAAGCGCAAAGGACGAAGCAAAAGCAATCCACGATGCGCTGATCGCGCGGAACTGCGCGCATTTGCAGCTTGGCTTCGGCGCGTCGCTCGGCGGGGTGGTGCTGTTTGAGCTGCTGAAATACGAGGATTTGACGTTTGACCACGTCTTTTTTGAGGGCGTCAGCTTTTATGAGCGCGCGCCGCTGCTCTGCTTCGGACTGACGAAGGTCTTTCTCTCCAAGCACCGCAAGGCGGTAAAAGACCCGGAGCTCTCCAAACGCAAGATGAGCGAGATCTACGGCGAGACGGCGGGGCCTGCGATGGCAAAGCGCTTTATTGCCGTGAACGAAGAGAGCATCTGCAATATCATTCACGACTGCGCGTATGTTGCGCTTCCGGATTTGACGCCGGAGTTCTTCAAGCGCTGCGTATTTGCCTACGGCGAAAAGGATTCCGATTTAAAGCAGTGCAAAAAGGTTCTGCCCGTAAAATACCCCAATGCAAAGCTGGAGATCTGGCAGGGCTACGCCCACTGCGGGCGCATGACCGCCGACTCGGAAAATTACGCCGCCATGCTGCGGCAAGTTATGACAGGAGAAGCCGAATGAAGCACGCTGCATTCCGGCAGGAAAACCGGACGCATGCTGGAAAGGGGCGCGCATGAAAGACAGCGACTTACAATTTGACCGCACGTGCCATGTGCTGTACTCCGGGGCGTGCAAGCGGGAAATCCGCGCGAAGATCGCGCTTCACTACCCTCCGGCGGAGCGGGAGGCGGTCTGGGAGAAGGTGCAGCGGCAGTATGCCGATTTTCTTTCCGACTGGCGAACAGATCTCGGCGGGAAGAAGAACTTTCATAACGGCGCGGGCGGTACATACGACTGCATCGCGATTCTGAGCTATTATGTCTCGTGCCGCGCGGTCACGTCGTTCCGCGAGATCGAGGAGCTGGAGGAGAACCTGATTCTGCCGTTGTTCCGGAAGCTGAAATTTGTGGACTGCAACAAGCCGTTCTGGCGGAGGCTCATGTACAAGGCATTTTTGCGGGCGAAGGCGCTCTGCGACAGGTGGCACGATTATGAAATGGCAGTCGCGCCGTTTGATACCGGCAAGCCGATCTACTATGAATTTACGGCCTGCCCTGCGGCGGAGTTTGCCATCAAGCATGGCCTGACGGACATCATGCCCGCCCTGTGCAACGTCGACTTTGCATCTATGGAGCTGATTCATGCGCGGCTGGTGCGCACAACGACCTGCGCCAACGGCTGCAAATGCGACTACACGATCTGCGGCGACAAAGACCCGTATCTGAAAGACCACCCCGAATACCGCGACGAGGCGGGCTACCGGCGCAGCAAATGAGGAGCGGAGGCTGATATGAACACGTTTATCGGAATTCTGATTCCGTTTCTCGGAACGACGGCCGGCGCGGCCTGTGTGTTCTTCATGAAAAAATCGCTGGGCGATCTGGTGCAGCGCTCGCTTGCGGGCTTTGCCGCGGGGGTAATGGTGGCGGCCTCCATCTGGAGCCTTCTGATCCCGGCCATCGAGCAATCGGCAGGGCTGGGAACGCTCGCGTTTTTCCCGGCGTTCGCTGGGTTCTGGCTCGGAATTTTGTTCCTTCTCGCGCTCGACCACCTGATTCCGCATCTGCATGTCGGAAGCGAACAGGCGGAAGGACCAAAAAGCAGGCTTGCCCGCACGACGATGATGGTTCTGGCCGTAACCCTGCATAACATTCCCGAGGGCATGGCCGTCGGCGTGATGTACGCGGGCTTTCTTGCGGAAAACGCGCAGATCACGGCGGCAAGCGCGCTGGCCTTGTCGATCGGAATTGCGATTCAGAATTTCCCGGAGGGCGCGATCATTTCCATGCCGCTTCGCGCGGAGGGGCAGGGGAAGGGGAGAGCCTTTTTGGGAGGCGTCCTTTCCGGTGTTGTGGAGCCCATCGGCGCGGTACTGACGATTCTTGCCGCGCAGCTGGTCATTCCGGCGCTCCCCTTTCTTCTGAGCTTTGCCGCCGGGGCGATGCTCTATGTGGTCGTGGAGGAGCTGATCCCCGAAGTGTCGCAGGGGAAGCACTCCAACCTCGGAACGGTCTGCTTTGCCGCCGGGTTCAGCGTCATGATGGTTCTGGATGTGGCGTTGGGCTGAAGGAAGGGATGATAAAGGATGAAAAGAGCCTACGCAAGCTCGCAGTATGCAAGGTCGTGTGAGCGGTACTGCCGGGAGACGTATCCACGGGAGGCCGGGGAAATTTTCCGGAAGGCCGAGGCGTATTATCTTGAGTTTTTGAAGGACGTGCCGGATCTCGGCGAAAACCTGATGGCAAAGAACATGCTCGACTGGTTTACGATTCTGGCCTTTTATGAGGCAAGCGATCACCGACTGGACGGCGAAACGCTTCTTGCCATCAAGCGCCGCTCGGTCGAGAAGCTCAAGTACCTTGCCGGGCTTGTCGACGGGAACAGATACAAATGGCCGTACCGGCTGTTTGAAAAAATCTATGTGCGGTACGATCGGATGCAAAAGGCGCATCAGGCGCGCGGCGAATGGCTGGACAGCTGGAAAGTCGAGATCAACCCCGACTGCCGCGCGGAAGGGTTCTGCTTTCATCTGGTCGGCTGTCCCATCTGCGCGTACGCCGAAAAGCTCGGCGTTTCGGAGCTGATGCCGCTGTTCTGCGAGCTGGACGCGGTGATGATCACGCTTCAGCACGGCGTTTTGCACAGGGTGCAGACCATCGCGGGCGGCGGAGACTATTGCGACTACTTCATCACGGGAGACAAGGAGTGACCCCTCGGGCGCGGAAATATTTCCGGAGAGAGCCTTCCTGCATACGCAGACGCGCCGCCTTCTGGCGGCGCGTTTTTTCTGTGCGAATCCGAAAAAATGATCATTCTTGCGGGGAGACACCCGGCACGCCGGCCTCCGGCAGGCTGCATAGCTGGTCGGTCACCTGAATGTCGACGATCTGCCGCGGCGTTTCCGGAAACTCGATGTGTGAAACGTGTCGTCGTCTGCTTCGTTCCGATAGGTGAACGTATCCGTCTCCGGGTCAAAGCGGGCAGGCATTGCAGTACTCGCGCGCGGCGTTGGCGTAAAGCGTTCCGCGTCCACCATCAGAAAATCGTCAAAGGCAAATTTGCCGTCAGCTGCCTGGTTTCGTGCGTTTGAAAATCGTAGGAAAAGAGATTGTCATACAGCCGCTCTTCGTTCGCATCCGCAAAATAGAGCGTGTCGTTTGCAAAATCGATCGTGTTCGCGGGGTAGGTTGCGTTGATCCTCTGCCGGAACAAAAGCCGCAGCTCCAACGTCTGAACATCACAGACATAGACGAGAAGGTCAACGCCGTCGTCGTCATTATTGCTGTTGGCGCAGACTGTCGTTGTAACCAGAAGCGTCTGCGAGGCAGCTTCCTCCGGCGGTTTCAGCGCGTCCAGATACGTCTGGAGCAAGTTCTCTTCCGCCGGGAACCAGTCTCCTTCGGCCTCCGGAAGCACCCAATCGCCGTCTTCGTTCTGCGCGGCAAGCGGGCCGCAGTTATCATGGATCCAGTAGGATGTACCTTCGCCGTCCGGGAGAATTTCAAAGCCCGTGCAGACCTCCGCGCCGTTTTGCGTTTCCAGCTCTGCCCGCGCATAGCTTGTCATGCCGCCGGCATTCCATTCCCAGTCAGCCCCCGTATAATCCCAATAGAAGTCGTAATGCAGGTCGCAAATGACGACGGTTTTGCCGTTTTCCTCAAACGAACCGTATTCCCGCAGGCTCGGAATCACGATCGTGGTATCCTCGCGCGGATATTTCTGCGCGGCTGCCGCGTCAAAGAGCACAGCGTCCCTTCCGGTGAGGCCGAACATGGAGGCCGTTGGCATCGGAAACGCGTTTTTCTCCTGCGCAGGTGCTTCCGACGCTATTTGCTCTTCCGGTGCATCTGTCTGCAACGGCGCTTCCGCCGTCTGCTGCGGCTGCAAAACGATCTGCGATTCCTCCGGCGCGGTTTTTGTGCAGACCGTCAGGCCAAATAACCGCGTCAGCGGCGTAGTCTTCGCGCAGGCAATCAGACCAAGCATCAGAATCAGTATAAGCAGCAGACAGATGCTTCTTTTCATAACGAACGCCTCCCATTCCGGCAAATTCTGTGTTTCCAGTATAGCACAGATTCTCCGGAAGCTGCGGCACGGAAATTCTTAATTTTTCCTAAATTTCCCCGCGCCGCGTCTCATGGCTTGCAAGAGGACTTCATATTCTCTATAATAGATTTGAAGAGAAACAGAACCTGTGAAAAAGAAGAAAGGAAGGATTTTTATGTACGCAAAGGATTTTCGCGCGTTGGCGCGGCAGGCGCTCGCCGGGCGCTGGGGCGTCGCGGTCGGGACAGGGCTTGTTGCAATGCTCCTCGGCGGCGCCATCGGAAGCTCCGCAGACAGCGGCAGCAGCTCTGTCGGAAGCTCCGTCGGAAACTATGTGCAGGAACACGATCTTTCTGTCTACATCCCGGACTTTGTCTGGATGGCGCTGGTGTTCCTCGCTGCGATTCTGTCCATTTACGCAGTCGTCTGCTTTGTCGTCGGCGGCACGGTTCAGCTCGGCTACGCGAAGTTTAACCTCGCCCTCGTCGACCACAGAGAAGCCCGGTTCTCCGATCTGTTCTCGCAGTTTGGCCGCTTCGGAGACGGGTTCCTGCTGAACCTCCTGACGAACCTTTTCATCGTGCTCTGGTCGCTGCTGCTCATCATCCCCGGTATCATCGCAGCCTACAGCTACGCGATGGCGCCCTACATTCTCTATGAGAACCCCGGCATGCGCCCAATGGCCGCGCTCAAGGCCTCAAAGGAGCTCATGCGCGGCAACAAGTGGCGATTGTTCTGCCTCCAGTTCAGCTTCATCGGCTGGGCGCTTCTGTGCGCGCTGACAGCAGGCATCGGCTATCTGTGGCTTTGCCCGTATCAGGAGGCTGCGCAGGCCAGCTTCTACCGCCAGATCCTCTGGGAGCGTTCGAACGGCCAGCCGGGTTCCGGTGACGCCTATCAGCAGAACCGCTTCGACAACCAAGGCCCCGAGCTCTGATTTCTGCGCGCAAGGCGTGCATGGTTATTCCCGCAAAAACGCGGAGGCCGCGGCGCATTGGCCGGAGCCTGAATTCTGAAAATAGGCGGTGAAGCGATGCCCCTGATCATCGTTCGAAACGACATTACGAAAATGAAGGTTGACGCCATCGTCAACGCGGCAAACGAAACGCTTCTGGGCGGCGGCGGTGTGGACGGCTGCATCCATCGGGCGGCGGGGCCTGAGCTGCTGGCAGAGTGCCGGACGCTCGGCGGCTGCAAGACGGGAGAGGCCAAGATCACCGGGGCATACCGCCTGCCCTGCAAGTACGTGATCCACACCGTCGGCCCCGTGTGGCGCGGCGGCTGCTATGGAGAACGCGAACAGCTTGTTTCCTGCTATCGGGCGAGCCTTGCGCTTGCAAAAGAGCATGCCTGCGAGTCGGCTGCGTTCCCGCTGATCTCCTCCGGCATTTACGGCTATCCCAAGGATCAGGCGCTGCGTGTGGCGGTGGACACCATCGGAGAATTTCTGCTGCAAAACGGTATGACGGTCTACATCGTCATTTTTGACCGCAAAGCCTATCAGATCAGCGGCAAGCTGTTTGCGAATATCGCCGAGTATATCGACGATCATTATGTGGACGCGCGACCTCATTGCCCGCGCGGGCTATGCTCTGAGTAGCAGCAGCAAGTTTGACGTGATCATCGAGTATTTCATCCGGCAGAAGAAGTATGATATCTTCGAGATCAACGAAGCACTGTTCGCCTTCGACCAGAGCCTGCTGGAAATGTAGAAATGTCGCCTTTCAGGCGACCGAACCCTCCTTCGGATTCGCTAATATGAAAGCGTAATCAAACGAAGGAGGGGTTTCTTATGACAGAACTGGTTTTTATCTTGGATCGCAGCGGCTCCATGACGGGGCTGGAGTCGGACACCATCGGCGGCTTTAGCCTTCTTTCCATTGATTTTTGGAAAGCGTCCTTGTAGGAATCGGCGTATTACGACGATGATCGATCCGATTCTGCCTCCGTATTTGATAGAAACAATAGATGCAGCACAAACCGATTTTCCTGGTTTGCACTGCGTCTAAGCGTTTTGATGTTATATATAACTATCAATATATAATCTAAATTATACATTGACTGATACAAATTGTCAACCCGTCTGGAAAAGAACCTTCTATCGGCTTGTCCGTAACCTGGCATGGAAGATCACGGCTTCGAAGGGGCGTTCGGCGTGCAGCTTAACTTCTGTAAAAATAAAAATCACATTTATCACTGCCTCGCCCGATCGTGCCATGCCGCTCAAAGGCGATGCCGCACATATTTCCGTAAACCCGGTCATCGCTCAGGCAGAACGTCTCTGTCAGCTCTTTGCAGCCCAGTAATTCGCAATACTTCCGATAGGGGCATTGCAGAACATCGACCCGGTACTGCCTGCTGTCGGCCTCAATTTCTTCGAATTGGAAGCCAACATCTCCGCTGAACATTGTGCCGGTCATTTTGCGGAAAACCAGAAAGAAAAGAGGCCGGATAAACGGAATCTTCGTTGCAAGATGCAGACGCTTTCGGTCAGGCTCTACGCCGATTCTTACGGCTTCTTCGATCAAGCCTATGGCTTCTTCCCGCGAGATATATTTTATCATTTGCAGATAAATAGCCGCCCGCGGGAAGATCATCCGTTCGGTATGCAGCGTTTCCTTTTTGGGAAGTCCCCGATATTGGCCGCATAATGCATTGCAAAGGGTTACTGCGTCATTGACCAGAGCATCCGTCTGCTCCTTGCCGAGCTTCTTTTTCAGCTCGCCCAAAAGATAAGAGAACCCGCCAAGCTTTTCATAATATCTTTTATCGACCATAATTCCATGCTCCTCTGCATTTTAATTCTCATCTTCGTTTCCTGCTAAGATTATATCTGATATTAGCGTCAGCTGACAAGGGCGCACACAGTTTTTCAAGGGGCAAAACAGCGCCTGGCGTCGTTATCCTCGTTGGTGGGTCTGACGAGGAAGGCGGCCCGTATCCGCTTTTGTATATGAAGCGGGTGCGGGAAATTCTGGCGCAGCTTTAAGAGGGCACGTTGACAAGCTGATTCCTTTTCGGTATACTGATTATGGGTGAGTACCTACCGGCAGTTAGGCTGAAAAGTCTGGCTGCCTTTTTATATAAAAATCAACGGAGGAACGTACATGAATATTACCGTCTATCTT
>CAKUNY010000047.1 GCA_934668605.1 uncultured Oscillospiraceae bacterium
ACACGAGAAGGTGCTTCTGTCGTGCGTCATCGGCGTCAAAGACCCCTACAAGATGCAGAAGGTCAAGGCCTTCGTCGTGCTTCGCCCGGGCTTTGAGGCAAACGACGCGACGAAGAAGGAGCTTCTCGACTACTGCCGCCAGCACATCGCGAAATACGCCATGCCGTATGACATCGAGTTCCGCGACGAGCTTCCCAAGACACTGGTCGGCAAGGTCGCCTACCGCATTCTTGAGGAAGAAGAGGCCGATCGTCAGGCCACGCAGGAGGCTGTGCAGGCCGCGCAGGAAGCTTCCGAAAACAAGTAATCTTGCAAGCAGCGTGCGAGCCTTCGGGCTCGCACCTGTTCTATTGGAGGAATCTTCATGGCAAATTCCAAATCGCGCATCTGGGAGCTGGACGCGCTGCGCGGCATATGCATCCTGTGCGTGATCGTTGTGCATTTTCTCTTTGACCTGTCGTTTTTCGGCGGGCTCGATCTGACGCTCCCGGCATGGTACGTGTTTATCCAGGAATACGGCGGGGCGATTTTCGTTCTGCTCTCGGGCGTCTGCGTGACGCTGGGCTCAAAAAGCATCCGGCGGGGGCTCGTCGTCTTTTCCTGCGGCATGCTCATTACCGCCGTGACCTACGGCATGTACCGGCTCGGGATGTCGGGCGCGGACGTGGTCGTGAAATTCGGCGTTCTGCATTTACTTGGCGTGTGCATGCTCGTCTATCCGGCGTTCAAAAAGTTCCCCCCGGCCGCGCTTGCGATCATCGGCTTTCTCATCGCCGTCACGGGCTTTGCCATCCGGGGCATGATCGTTCCGCAGCGCTGGCTCTTCCCGCTGGGTCTTACCTATGAGGGCTTCACATCGAGCGACTATTTCCCGCTTTTTCCGCAGCTGGGCTATTTTCTCATCGGCGCAGCCATCGGCAAAACCGCCTACCGGGAAAAGAAGACGCTTCTTCCCGGCGCGTTTCAGAAAACCGGCATTGCCCGCTTTTTCTGCTGGTGCGGCCGGCAGTCGCTGTTCATTTACCTGCTGCATCAGCCGATCGTCTACGGCCTTCTCGAGCTCGTTCTCCTGCTGCGCGGCTGATCCGAAACCCATATAAAAGAGCTTCCCGCACCGTGCCACAAACGCGTGGTTTTCCGTGCGGGAAGCTTTTTTGTGTTTTTCGCAGTTCGGTCTATACCGCCCAGTGCTGCGCGCCGGTCAGGCAGTCTAAAATCAGCGAGCCGACCGTCACCGCGTCCTCGATCGTCAAATATCCTGGCGCGCGCTCATCGAGAAGCAGCCTGCCCGATGCGGGAAATTCCTCATCCGCGAACCAGACCTTGAGCCACAGCGGATATCGCGGCGCAAAGTCGAACCTCGCACAGAAGTCCGCGTTGGACGGCAGAATCTCCGCGCCCAGATTCTCGCACCTTCGCGTCAGCTCCTCGGGCGGCAATCCACCAAGATCGCGCCTGACGATCAGCTCCGTGTTCCGTTCCAGCCCGCCGCCGCGAACGAGCCCGTCCTTGTACTGGCTGAACGTGATCGTCCTGCCGGTGAGCGGCGTTCCGTCAGCCAGGTCCAGATAGTGAAGCAGCGTCAGCGCGTGCCACTTGGATATGGGCGGCTCGACCGCGCAGTCCGGCAGTCGGATCCTGACGCGCCGGCCAAACGTCCGCACCCAAAACGCACCGTTCTCATACCGCGCCCCGGCCTTTTCGGCGATCTCTTCCGGCGCGTGCCGCAAAAGCCTTTCCCGCGCAGCGGCCAGCATGCGTTCGAACTGCCCGTTTTCCATTACGGATTCTTCTTGCTGTCCGCCAGAACCTTCCAATAGTCCTCGTAGTTCGCCTGCAAGAGTTCAGGCGTGTTGAGCCCGTAGGGACACTTGGACATACACTGCCCGCAGTGCAGGCAGTTTTCGATCTGGTGCATCTTCTGCTGCCACTGTTCGGTCAGCCACTCGGCCGCGGGCGCTCTTCTGAGCATGAGCGAAATGCGCGCGCACTGGTTGATCTCGATCCCTGCCGGACACGGCATGCAGTATCCGCAGCCCCGGCAGAACCCGCCGCGCAGCTCCTTGCGATCCTGCTCGATTCTCGCCCGGCGCTCGTCCGTCAGCTCCGCGCCCTCGCGGATGCTCTGAAGGAACTGGTCAAGCTCGCTCTCGCGCTGAACGCCCCAGATGGGGACGACGCCCTGCTGCGTCTGCATCCACGCCGCTGCCGTTAAGCCGTCTCGAATCAGACCGCCCGCCATGCCCTTCATCGCGATGAAGCCCATGTTCTTCTCGCGGCACTTTCGCACAAGCTCCAGCTCCTGCTCCCCCGCCAGATAGCTGAACGGGAACTGGAGCGTATCATAAAGCCCGGAATCGATCGCCTCGTGCGCCACGGCAAGGCGGTGGTTCGTGAGCGAAATGTGGCGGATCTTGCCCTGCTTTTTTGCCTCCAAGGCCGCGTCATACAGCCCGTCCTCTCCGCCGGGCTTGGGACAGAAGGCGGGGTTGTGGAACTGGTAGATATCGATGTAGTCCATCTTCAATGTGCGAAGGCTGGTGTCCAAATCCTTCCAGAATTCGTCCGCGGTCTGCGCGGCGGTCTTGGTCGCAAGAACGATCTTGTCGCGCATGCCGGAAAAGGCCGCGCCGACCTTCTGCTCGCTGTCGGAGTATGCACGCGCCGTATCGTAAAAGTTGATGCCGCCGTCATAGGCCTTGTGCAGCAGATACACCGCATCGTGCTCGCTGATGCGCTGGATGGGCAGGCAGCCGAAGCCGTTTTTCTCAATGACAAGCCCCGTCTTGCCAAGCGTGATCTTGTTCATGGAAGTCTCCTCCTTTGTGGTTGTCTGCTTTCAGTATACCAAAAAAGCCGCAAAAAGCAACGCTTAATCTCCCGCTTTGCGGCGCACGGTGGGGGCGTACGTTTTGGGATTTCCGAAATCAACGTGTAGGGGCGGACGCCCCTACGGTTCTTCGGGAACCTTCCGGGAAGTTCGTAGGGGTCGATGCCCACATCGACCCGGCAAGCGGAACCGGTTTTACGAAAATCCCCGGCGAATTCGCAACATTTCCACGGGGCGATGTGGGCATCGCCCCCTACGCAAATTTTGAAGGTATCACAAAAAAGTACCGGCCTGCCTTGCAAGCCGGTGCCCGGTTATTCTGAAACTGCTTCCAATTCACTGAGCGAAAACTCGTAGCGCATGGCGAGCGCCTGAAACAGCACGTGCATGACCCGCTCGGAAACCGCGCGGATATCGAGCCCCGCGAGAAACGCCAGCGTCTTTTCGATTTCCGCCTCCGGCACGCGGTAGGCGCGCAGGCTCATCGCCAGAAACAGCCGGATCTTTTTCTCGAGCGTCAGCGCTTCATCGCACGGCTGCGCCATATACGCGCGCATCATCCCCGCCGAGCCGATTTCCATCTCGTAAAAATCCTCCGCCGTAAGCTCCGGCTGGTACACGCCGAAGATCCGGCAAAGTTCCTTCGCCGTCTCGCGGAAAATATAGGAGGACGCTTCTTTTTGCGTGTAGGCCTCGAGATAAATCTCCCGTAAATTCTCGTTCAGCTCCGTGAGCGTCAGCTGAATGGCCGTTTCGACCGCGTAGACATAGACGGGCGGCAGCGTCTGCCCCGCCGTGCTGCGCGCCATTTCGAACTGGTTGCCGAACATGAACGAGGCCAGCTCGGTCAGAACGCCGTCCTTGGCGCGGAAAATATTCTGAAATGTGCTGTTGGAGACGCCCGCCGCGTGGACGATCTGGGAAACCGTCGTTTTCTTATATCCCTGCTCCAAAAAGAGCTTGACGCAGACCGTCAGAATGCGCTTTTTAGACGGCAGGCTTGCGCTTGTGATGGCGATAGAATCACGTCCCTTCCGCAGCATCCCTGCATGGCATGTATGCCGGAATTATACCAGACAGCGCCGCAAAAGGCAAGCGGACAAAATTTTTCGCGCCGCTTGACAAACAGTTTCCTCCGCGCTATATTAACTAATGAACGTTCGTTAGCAATCGCAGGAGGCCGTATGAAGCAGGAAGACACGAAGCAGAAAATTCTGGACAAGGCGCTCGAGCTTTTCGCCGCCCGGGGCTATGACGCAGTCAGTGTCGGCCAGATCGCGCAGGCCGTCGGCATCAAGGCGCCGTCGCTGTACAACCATTTTCCGAGCAAGCGGGCAATTTTCGACGCGCTGGTCGAAGCCGTCGCAGATCAATACGCCCGCGACACCGACAAAATTTCCATCCACGTGCAAAACGCGCCGCAGGACGTCCCCGTCTTCACGGCGATCTCAGAGGACGCGCTTTTTGAAAAGGTGCGGCAAATTTTCGAGTACTCGCTTCATAACGAGACGATCAGCCGCTTTCGCCGCATGATGACCATTGAGCAGTTCCGCTCTTTGGAGCTCGCGAAGCTTTACACCGAGCGCTATATTGCGCGCATCGTGCGCTACCACGCCGGGATTTTCGAGCGCCTCATCGCAGCGCGCGAGATCCGGCGCGAAGATCCGCAGACGCTGGCTCTCCTGTATGTCTCGCCGGTCATTACGCTCATCGGCATCTGCGACCGGGAGCCCGAGCGCGAGGCGGAGTGTCTGGAGCAGCTACGCGCGCACGTCAGCCTCTTCTTCCGCACATTCAACATCGCCGCGAGTGGAAAGGCCGCGCAATGAAAAAGACGCTTGTGCAAAAGCTGGCGCTTCTCGGCGTCGTGAGCTTTCTTTCCTACACGGCGGCCGTCGTCTTTTCGCCCCTTGCCTACCCGGGCTATGACTGGCTCTCGCAGGCTGTGAGCGATCTGAGCGCAGCGGACGCGCCGTCTCTTTCCCTCTGGAACCGGCTGAGCAGCCTCTATAACGCCTGCGAGCTTCCGTGCGCGCTTTTGGTCTGCGTCGGGATGCAGGGGCGGAAAACGAAGCTGCTTCGCACCGGCATTTCCCTTTTTGCCGCGATGGAGTTTCTCTCCTGCGTGGGCTACCGGATGTTCCCCCTGAGCGCGAGCGGCTTTGCGGGAACCGCGCAGGACGTGATGCACCTGATCGTGACGGCGCTGGTGGTGCTTTTGTCCATCGCGTCTCTCAGCGTGATCATCCTCTCCGGTATCCGCGAGAAAGCCTGCCGGTCGTTCGCCGTCTGCGCCGGGGTCGCGCTGGGGCTGATGCTCACAGGCGCACTCGGCATGCAGCTTGTGCCGCAGGCGTACTTCGGCGCCGTTGAGCGGTGCAGCGTCTTTGCCGCAACCGGCTTTAACGCGTCGCTCGGCGTGCTGCTGTACCGTATGAACCCGACGCCAATGCCAGAACCCATGAAAACCTGACCCGGAGGCCGCTATGAAAAAGCCTCCCCCGCGCAAAGGCCGTACAGGCCATAAAACTGTAAAAGGAGAACTGTTTGAATCTGACTATGTTATCTTTGGAGCGTGTGGCCTGACCGGGAGGTCTGGCAAATCTATCACACGCCGCTCCTCCCGAAGCCTTGACCCGACATCTTCCGGAGGATTTTCCATGAATCGCGAAAACAAACGCAAAAGCTTTGAAAAAGGCTACTATAAAACCCACGCCTGCAATGACACGTTCGTCTGCAAGGTCTGCGGCCGAACCGTTATCCCGGAAAACGCCGGCTCCGATCACCGGAACCACTGCCCCAATTGCCTCTCGAGCCTGCATGTCGACATTGACCCCGGCGACCGGGCGTCCGACTGCGGCGGGATCATGGAGCCCGTGGCCATCTGGGTGCGAAAGGGCGGCGAGTGGGCGATCATCCACCGCTGCAAGCGCTGCGGCGTGCTCCACTCCAACCGCGTCGCGGCGGACGACAACCCAATGAAGCTCATGTCCATCGCCATGAAGCCCCTGTGCGAGCCGCCGTTTCCGATTGAGCGCATTGAAGAGCTGACAGCCTGTATGGCAGGCGATGGCAGCATAAGGTAACAAAAGAGCGAGACTTCCGATTATGGAGGCCTCGCTCTTCTCTTTTGTAGGGGGCGATTGAGCACATCGCCCCAAGGGTACCTTCGAATTCGCATTGGACTTTCATAAAAACAGTGCGTACCGCCGGGTCGATGTGGGCATCGACCCCTACGGCCTGCCGGCGGAAGCCCTATTTGGCCTCTTTTTCCGGTTCTTTCCGCTGTACGCTCGCAAAGCGGCGGGACGGGCGATAGTATAAAAGTGCCAGCAGCATCAGCCCCGCCGTTGCGGCCAGACTGATCGGGAACGCGATCATGATCGTTCGGAAGGTTCTATGAAGCGGGAATACGAACCGCACCCACGCCAGACGGATACCGCACACGCCGAGCATCGTCAGAAGCGCCGGCACGAGCGAAATGCCAAACCCACGCAGATAGCCGGAGACGACCTCGTAGACCAGACTGAACGCATGCGCCATCATGATCAGCATCAGCCGGGTATACCCCGTCTCCACGACCTCGGGGTCGCTGTTGAAGATGGCCAGCAGCGTTCTTCCGAAGAACAGCACCAGAAAAATCCCCGTCCCCAGCGCGACGATCCCCTCCGCCAGACTCAGCGCCAGCGTTCTCTTGCACCGTTTGAGCTCGCCCGCGCCGAAGTCCTGCCCGACAAATGTCGTACACGCCTGCGAGAACGAATTGAGCACGTAATACGTCATGACCTCAATGTTGAACGCCGCGCTCGAGGCCGCCATAACGACGGTTCCCAGGCTGTTGATGGCGGACTGAATGACGATATTTGCCGCCGCGAACACCGCGGACTGAATTCCCGCCGGAACGCCGATGCGAAGAATCCGCCCGAGAATCGCGCCGTCGATGCGAAGCTCTCTGGGCTCCAGGCGAATCTCCCGCGTCGTTTTGCGAAGCCGCAGATACAGGATCAGTGAGCTGACCGCGTTGGAAATGACCGTCACGATGGCAACGCCGTTGACCGTCATATGCAGCACAGCCACAAAAAACAGGTTCAAAAGCACATTCAGAACGCCCGCGCTCAAAAGCGCCAGCAGCGGAACCTTCGTGTCGCCCACGCTGCGGAAGATCGCCGCCTCGAAATTATAAAGCAGGATCACCGGCATGCCCACAAGGTAAATTCGCAGATACAAAAGCGCCAGCGGCAGCACGTCGTCCGGCACGTTCAGCATGCCAAGAGGCAGCGCAAAACGCGGCAGCTTGTTCCAGATCGAGCCATGCAGCATGTCAAGCTCCCGCTTTTTTCGTATCGCTTCCATTTTTCACGTCTTCCTTCTGCATGATTTGAAACCGCGGACAGTATAGACCGCAGCGCAAATAATAGCAAATGCTTATTTTGCATGGATTATAGTCCAGCCCGACCTCCACGCCCTGCACATAGGTGGAGGTGTTCGGCTTTTTGTACTTTTCGGGCAGCCACATGGAAACCGGCTCTCCGCAGAGGGATTTCATGCTCATCAGAATCCCCCACACCTCGCAGCTGACCTCCTCGCAGTAGGGGAAATAGTCCTCCGCGTGTGTGCCGCGCCTCACGATACACAGGCGTTCCGGCTTGCGGACGGCCTGTATGAAAATAGGTTGAATGCCTGACACGTCGATGTTCTCCTTTCTCAGTTCACGATATTTTGCGCCGTAAGGAATGAAGAACGGGACAGGAACGGGACGCATCCTGTAATCGCTCGGATTCAGACCGAATTCCCGGTAAAATGCCCGCGTGAAGGTGTCCACATTGGAAAAGCCCGCGTCAAACGCCGCGTCAATGACCTTGATGCTTCCGCCGCGAAGCTGCTTGGCCGCCTGCGTGAGCCGGTATTTGCGGATATACTCGCTCGGCGTCAGACCGAGGCAGTCCCGGAACAGCCGGTAAGCATACCACGGCGAAAACATCGACGCGCGCGCAAGATCCAGAAGGCTGATCTCCTCCGCGTTGTTTCGCTCAATATAGTCCTGCATCCGCTGGACAGCCAGAATCTGTTCCTTCACACATTTCAACTCCTTACAAGCTCCATTTTACCGCCCCGGGCAGAAAATCTCTCGACGTTTTTTGCCATTCCGGCAGCCCCCGCTTTGGATTGAAACGCGAGAAGTCCCCGCCGCACAGGATTATACAACGCCAACGCGCAAAAGAGCCGCTCCTCCGCACTGCCCGCAAGCAGCCGGAGGACGGCTCTTCGTCTCGCCCCAATAGCTAGCTAATGTTCGTTCGCACATTATAGCGCGGAAGCACGCTCTTGTCAAGCGCCTGCCGGTTCGCGCAGGCTGCGGTTTTTGGGCAAAAACCCGAAAGTGTCGCATTTGGAGGCAGCTTTCCCCTGATTGTCCATTTTTTCGCGCGCGCAGTTGTGCTATGCTGAAAGAATCAAAGAGTCTTTTACCGGAGACAAAAGGAGCCGCCCGTCCATGAAAGAATGTATTGTCTGCTTTGCCTATGCCACTGCGCTCGGCGTTTTGTCGTTTTTCCTCGGAAGACTGCTTCCCAAGCGCTGGCTGCACCCCGATAAATTCCCGTTCCGTACCTATGCGCGGGAAGAAAAACTCTGGAAGGCGCTGCAAATCCGCAAGTGGCAATCCAAAGTGCCGGACATGAGCAGGCTTTTCAAAAAGCTCATGCCGGAAAAGAAGCTCACCCGGCAGACGGCACAAGATTTGCCCTTAATGATTCAGGAAACCTGCGTCGCCGAGCTCACGCATGGGCTTTTGTGCATCGCGGGGCTGGCGCTTCTGAAAATCTGGCCGGGTACTGGCGGCGTCATTCTGACCGTGATTTATATTGTATTCGGCAATCTGCCGTTTCTGCTCATTCAGCGCTATAACCGGCCGCGTCTTCAGAAGCTGCTTGCAAGGCAAGCCAACCGGACGACCCGAAAGGAGGCGTAAGCATGCGCACATTGATTCTCAGCTGCAACACCGGAGCCGGACACAATTCCTGCGCCCGCGCCATTCAGGAAACCTACCAGAGCCGCGGTGAAATCTGCGACGTTTATGACGCGCTGCTGTTCATCTCCAAGCGCGCCTCCAAATTCATCTCCAACTGGCACACGAGAATTTACCTGCACGCGCCGAAAATTTTCAGCTCCGGCTATGAAAAGGCCGAAGAAAAAGACGACCTGTTCCGCGAGGGAACGCCCGTCTATAACTACATCACCTCCGGCGCAGACCGGATGTACGACTACATTGTCTCCGGCGGTTATGACAATGTCATCTGCACACACGTCTTTCCCGCCCTTGCGCTCACAGAGGTTCTCCGCCGCCATCCGGATTTGAAGATCACAACAAGCCACGTCTCGACGGATTATACCTGCTCGCCCTGCACGGCGGACTCGAAGCTGGGCTGGTACTTTATGCCGTCCGCGCTTTTGAAAGACGAGTTTGTTCAGTGCGGCATTCCAGAGGACAAGCTTGTTGCCAGCGGCATGCCCGTGCGCAGGGAATTTTACGCACACGCCGACAAGGCGGACGCCAAAAAAGCCCTTGGAATCGAGCCTTTCCAGACGCACCTTCTCATGATGTGCGGCAGCATGGGCTGCGGCCCGATGGAGGAAATCACGGAGGTTCTGCGCGGCAAAATGGGCGCAAACGATGTGCTTTCCGTCGCTTGCAGCAAAAATGAAGCGCTTCTGAAAAAGCTCACGAAGCTATCCAGCGACTGCCCGAACCTTCGGATCCTGGGGCAGATCGACGACGTGCCGAAGCTCATGCAGTCGGTCGACGTGTTTCTCACAAAGCCCGGCGGTTTAAGCACCAGCGAGGCTGTCGCATCTGGGCTTCCAATGGTGCTCATCGACGCCGTCGCGGGCTGCGAGGAGCATAATCTGGACTATTTTCTCCGGGCAAACATGGCCGTTACGGTGGACAGTCCGGAAGAAATCGCAGACCTGGCGCTCAAGCTTGCGCACGACGAAGCGCAGCTTTCTTCCATGCGCGAAGCCATGCGAGCCGCCAGCGCCCGCCCCGCGTCCGATACCATCTGCGATTGGCTCCGGGCGCATCCAAACGACCGTTAAGACAGAGAAAACCCGCCCGTAGGCTTGGTCTTGCAATCCTACGGGCGGGTTTTTTCTTATTTCTGATGGAACACGGGCGCAAGCGCCGGATAAAGTAAGTCGTACCGCGCGCGCAGGGCGCGATAGGCCGGGTAAGTCTCTTCCTCCGGGGCGAGGACGCTTGCCTGCGCAATGCCGGAGACTGCCTGCGAAAGGCTCTCAAACAGCCCGATGCCGACCCCTGCCGCCGCAGCCGCACCGAGGGTTGCCGCAGAATCGGAAAGTGTAGTCACGTCGTGCAGCCGCACCTCGCACAGATCCGCGATGATCTGCTTCCAGACCTTTGATTTCGCGCCGCCGCCGATGATGCGAAGATCGGAAATGTCCCCGCGCTCGCGAAGAACATCCAAAATCTGACTCAGGCCGCAGCCGACGCCCTCGAGTACCGCGCGCAGAAAGTGCTCGCGCCGGTGCTGCTGGGTCATGCCGAAGAACACGCCCTGCGCCTGCTCGTCGTAGACCGGCGACCGCTCGCCCTCTAAATACGGCAGGAAGATGAGTCCCTCCGCGCCCGCCGGAATGTTGCTGGCCGCCGCGTCAAAGGCTCTCGGCGAGCCGACCTCGAAGAGCTTCTGCGCCCAGTTGACGCATTTTCCCGCGCAGCGCATCGATCCGAAGACGGAAAAGCTCCGGCCATCGAGCGTACAGATATGCCCCAACCGCCGCTGCGCATCAAAAAACGGCTCTTTCGACTGCCCCGCGATCCACGCCGCCGTGTCGAGGCTCATGTAATACGCTCCATCCTGCGCCACACCCGCGCCGACGCTCTCGCACATGCCGTTGCCGCCGCCGACCGAAACGGGGATTCCCGCGCGCAGCCCCAAATGATAGGCCGCCTCCTCGGTGAGCCCGCCCGCGATCGCGCAGGAGGGCTGGAGCGTCGGGAATTTATCGGCGCGCAGGCCGAGATTCTCAAGCATATCGTAGTCATAATCGCGCGTGGAGAGGTTCATGAGCCCGGCGCGGGACGCATCCGAAAAGTCGGTCGAGTTCATGTTCCCCGTCAGCCGGTAAACAAGATAGTCCTTGCATTGCAGGAATTTCACGGTTTTTTCATACGTCTCGGACTCATTTTCCTTCAGCCACACGGCCTTGGAGAGCGTGAGGTTCGGGGTCAGGACGTTTCCGGAAACGCGATAAAAATAGTCCGCGCCGTAGGTATGCTCCAGCGCCTGCGTCACGTCCTTTGCGCGCGTATCGCGCCGGATCATCGCCGGGCGAAGCGCCTGCCCGTCGGCGTCCATCGGCAAAAGCCCCAGCATGTGGCCGGAAATGCCAATGGCGTCGACTCTCTTGAGATACTCCGGCACGAGCTCGCGCAGCATCAGCATCGCGCGCACCGCGCTCATCCACCAGTCCGCCGCGTCCTGCTCCACACCGCCTCCCGGCAGATGGTGCGTTGGATACGTGGTGGTCACGTTTCGCAGAATGTTCAGTCTCTCGTCGACCAGGGAGGCTTTCAGGCCGCTCGTGCCGATGTCGAAGACCAGCAAAACCGTTTGCAAAGGAAATCACTCCACATCATGATATATAGAATCGGATGACCCGGTATTGGCCGATACTATTGTATTATAAATCCGGGCAAAAGGAAAGCGGGATTTAGAGAAAAAGTGCCCTGCCGGAGCCTTCACACAAAGTTTTCCCTTTTGCATAAATATCTCTTGCAAAATTCGGGAACCTATACTATAATTTTGGCATATTTTTCAGAAAGGAGCCCATTTTTATGAGCAAGCTCGTGATCCCGCAGGGATATCGCGCGCCGCTGTCCACGTACGAAATGCAGCGCGCCATTGAATTCATCAAAAGCAATTTTCAGGTCAATCTGGGCAATGCGCTGAATCTGCGCAGAGTATCCGCACCCCTTTTTGTGGAGGAGAATTCCGGCCTGAATGATAACTTAAATGGGTATGAGCGGCCGGTGGGCTTCGACATTCCGGATGTCGGCGTGAACGCGCAGGTCGTGCATTCGCTGGCCAAGTGGAAGCGTCTGGCGCTCAAACGCTACGAGTTTAACCCCGGCAAGGGTCTTTTTACCGATATGAACGCCATCCGGCGCGACGAGGAGGTCGACAACCTCCACTCCGTCTACGTCGACCAGTGGGACTGGGAAAAGGTCATCACGAGAGAAGACCGGGACGTAACGTACCTCAAGCGCACCGTGCGCGATATCGTGGGCGCGGTCTGCGAGACGAACGACGCGCTCGGCGTTGCTTTCCCGAGCCTTCACACCAAATTGGATCGTGATGTGTTCTTCATCACCACGCAGGAGCTCGAGGACATGTATCCCGACAAGACCCCCAAGGAGCGCGAGAACGCCATCGTTCGCGAGCACCACAGCGTTTTCCTCATGCAGATCGGCGGCAAATTAAAGTCCGGCAAGCCGCATGACGGCAGAGCCCCCGACTATGACGACTGGGCACTCAACGGCGATATTCTGATGTGGAACCCGGTTCTGGAGTGCGCATTTGAAATTTCCTCGATGGGCATCCGCGTCGATGAAGAAAGCCTCGCCCGCCAGCTGAAGCTTGCCGGCTGCGAGGAGCGCGCGGAGCTTCCGTTCCACAAGATGCTGCTGAATGGCGAGCTGCCTCTTACCATCGGCGGCGGCATCGGCCAGAGCCGTCTTTGCATGCTCATGATCGGCACCTGCCACATCGGCGAGGTACAGTCGAGCCTCTGGGACGAGAACACGCGGAAGTCTTGCAAAGACGCAGGAATTATGCTACTCTAATTTTGCCGCAGCACCGGGCGGCCTACAGCACGCCGCTGACTTGCATCTTTTCCGCCATGCCGCACAAAAATCCTCGCAAATCCACAAAGGATTTGCTGTGGCTTTTGTTTGCCTGACGAAAAATCTGACAGCGTCATCGACATGCTTCAGCCGCCCGGTTCTGCTTTCGTTTTGAATAAACACAGCAATTATGCTATGTAAGAAAGAGGAAATTGACCATGATGGAACAACTGACTCCCGTTCGTTCGTTATTTGAAGACACAAAACGCTTTGACGGCCAGACCGTGAAGGTCGGCGGCTGGGTTCGCAACCTGCGCGCCAGCAAGAACTTTGGCTTCATCAATCTCTCCGACGGCACGTATTTTTCGCAGGTGCAGGTCGTCTTTGGCGCGGAGCTGCCGAACTTTCAGGAAATCTCGAAGCTGAACATCAGCGCCGCCGTGATCGTGACCGGCACGCTGGTCGTGACGCCGGATGCCAAGCAGCCGTTTGAAATTCAGGCGAGTGAAATTTCGGTCGAGGGCGCGTCGACCCCGGACTTCCCGATCCAGCCCAAGCGGCATTCGATGGAGTTTTTGCGGACGCTTCCGCATCTTCGCCCGAGAACGAACACCTTCCAGGCGGTTTTCCGCGTGCGCAGCATCATCGCGTACGCCATCCACAAGTTCTTCCAGGAACGCGGCTTCGTCTATGTCCACACGCCGCTCATCACCGGCTCCGACTGCGAGGGCGCGGGCGAAATGTTCCAGGTGACGACGCTCGACCTGAATAACCCCCCCAGACTCGAAGACGGCTCGATCGATTACTCCAAGGACTTCTTCGGCAAAGAGACGAACCTGACCGTCTCCGGCCAGCTGAACGT
>CAKUNY010000048.1 GCA_934668605.1 uncultured Oscillospiraceae bacterium
CGGATTTTGGAAGCCGGAAACGCTGCGCCGACTTGGAATCATACCCGCGACTGGAGCTATATCATTCTCAGAACGGATGAGGAAAAGGCTTATGCGTTTGAGCCCACAAAGAAAATCGCTGATAACTTCAATACAGATAAACATCTGAACGCATCCGGGCCGTATCCGACAGCGCTTGCGCAGAAGATGTATGCCTATGCCATGCCAAGACAATACACCATGCTCAAGGACGCGCCTTACGTGATCATTCCTGTGTTCAAATCCGGGGCGTTGAACAGTGAACATGTGTCAAACTCGCTCTCTACCATTTGGTGCGTCATAGAAAACATCCTGCTGGCAGCAACCGCCGAAAGATTGAGCTGCTCTATCAGAACCCCTTCAAACGAAGAGCACGACATCGTGAAAGCCAAGCTGAAAGTACCGCCAACCTATATGCTCCCCGCTTTCATTGGTATCGGTTATGCTGACCAAGATGAAATGGAGCTGGAGCAGCATACGGCTGACCTTGAAACACAGATGCATTTTGGCGGATGGGCCTGATTTTTTAATTCAACCGTACGCACTGCAAGACTTTTCCTGTAATGAATCAACAGAAATCATAATTGTTTCCACCATCTCCAGCTATAAAGCCCAAAGTCCAGTCTTCGATATACATAGTTTTATTTGGGAGGACGATCTATGCAGGAATTTGCTCTGATTGCGCGGATTCAAGAGTTGTGCAACGCGCGAGGTTGGACATATTATCCTCTTGCCAAGGAACGCGGCATCACATATCGCTCAGTGGGAACAGATCAATGAAAATGATAAAATTGCCGTTGAACGTTATATCGCCTTTTTACTGCATGAACAGGCAGAGAAAAATTGATCTTGCACGACCAATATAAAAGAAGCGCGCAGGAAGTGGATGCCAAATCCAACTTCCTGCGCTATTTCTTTATGCTGCGCGCGGTGACACCGAATTCCTGCGCAAGCTCGCGCTTATTCAGCACGCTTCCGTTCAGAAGCCGCGCGTAAATAGAAAGCAGGCGCACTGATTTCAGTTCGCTGAATTCTTCCATCTTGATACCTCTTCATGCGCTCAAAAACATAAATTACTATCTGATAAATATAATATTATAATTAGCAAATTATGTCAATCCCTGTCGCGGTTGGGTAACATAGTATCTGAGGTGAAGCGCTATGCGGCAGGAGTTTGAACAGGAATACTTACAGCTTGGACTGAAAATTGCATACTACCGAAAGCTGCGGGGACTAACGCAGGAGGAGCTGGCCGAGCGTATCGACCGCTCCGCGGCCTTCGTCGGCCATGTGGAAGCGCCGAATATCAAAAAAGCCATCTCCATGGACACGCTCTTTTCCATCGCGCAGGCGCTGGATATTCCGGCGTATCGCTTCCTGATTTTTGATGATTCCGGATTATAAAACCAGTGTAACAAATTGCGTAGACAGCCACTGTCTATGTGAAATATTTTTGTGTAATTTTACCACAATTTATCCGGTGATTCGCCATCGGAAGCAATACTATGCGAAACGCTTTTGTTATGTTCGAAAAGAACTGCGGGATACAGGAAATCTTGCCTGTATCCCGCAGCACTTTTATGTAATAAAAGCAATATGATGTTCAAACAGCGCGGGAAAACCGCCGAAAAAAGCGCAAAAAAAGGTGGACTTTTCTATTTGTCTGCGTTATAGTACATATGAGAATCACAATTACAATTACATATGTCAGTCAACGAAGATTTGTAATCGCAGGTTATTGATCGAACGATAGTCTGCGGTGAAAGAAGAACGAACCTACTCGCCCGGAACTGTGCGGATGAGCGGGTTTCCGAAGCAGCCAGCCAGAAGCGTTAGACAGCGCTTTGCCGCACGGCTGCGTGGCCGAAAGGCAGCCATTGTGGGTCTTCCATGAGAAGGTAGGAAAACCGCGCGGAACGCAAATGCGCGTCCATAGTCCAAGTCAGGAGAATCGCTGATCTTCGTCTGCGCGGGACGCTGTCTGTGTATGGTCCCGGTGCGCGCAGAGGTTGGCTGGCAAAGAGCAGGTAGCACGATGATCCTACCGAAGAAAACGGAGCAGGGTGCCGGTTTGTTTCTATGCGGAAACAGACCGGTCTTTTGTTTTTGCGGCGCTGCGCCGCCCCATGGAAGCAGGATCTTCGCGCCAGACACGGAAACCCGAAGACAATCGCCCCATGCGGGTGTTCAGATATAACACAAAAACGAAAGGAAATGACAAAATGAAGAAGAGACTTTTGTCCCTGCTCCTCGCGCTGGTCATGGTTGTGGGAATGCTGCCCACAACGGTGCTGGCAGCGCAGCCGGCAGCGCCCGCGACGGTGCCGGAGGGACTCAGCGAGAACACTGGAGGATCCTGGGACGGCGAGAGCTATGACGTGAGCTGGTACAATACGACGGACAAGGAATTCACCATCAGCGATAGTGCGCAGCTGGCGGGTCTGGCGCGTCTGACAAACGGCACAGCAGAGGGCGTGACCGGCGCGGTCAGTTTCAGCGGCACGACCGTGAAGCTTGGCGCGGACGTCAGCCTCGGCGGAATGACCTGGACGAGCATCGGCTCGTTTGCCGGAACCTTCGACGGCCAGGGCCACACCGTCAGCGGTCTTGCGGGCAGCGCGCTGTTCAAGCTGCTCAACAGCGCCGGCACAATCAAAAATCTGACGGTTGACGGCGCGATCACGACGGACAAGAACTATGTCGCCGCGCTGGTCGGCACGATGAACGCGAACACGAAGCTTCTCAACTGCGTCAACCGCGCGTCTGTGACCGGCAGCGACACGGCCGCAGGTCTGGTCGGGTCTGCAAACGGAAACGCATGGACGCCCCTGAACCCCCTGATCTCCGGCTGCGCGAACTTCGGCACGATCACGGCGACGAGCGGCACCGCGTCAGGTCTCGTAGCGTTTGGTTCTTACGCATATATCTACAACTGCTATAACGCGGGCGCGGTCACGGCGGCGACGCACGCCGCCGGTATCGCAAGTGTGACATCCGGCAGCGTGCAGAACTGCTACAATGTCGGCGCGCTCACCGGCGCAAAACGCGGCGCGATTTTAAGCGGCGGTACGAATGGCAGCGGCAACTACTATCTGGCGGAGGACGGCCTGACCGGCAGCGCAGGCGTCGCCGATAAAGACGGCTTTGCAACCGCTATGTCTGTGGACGCCCTCAAAGCGCTGGCTCCCACGCTCGGCTGGCCGTTTGCCGCGGACGACGGCGAAACGCAGCTCAACGGCGGCTACCCCGTCTTCGAATACCAGAAGACCGGCGTTTATAAGGACGAGGCCGACGGGCTGACGCTCACCGGCGTATCGGCGAAGAACGGCACGCTCACCTGCATCCTTGACCGCACGCTGCGCTACACGACGCTTGCCGCCGCGGACTTTGCAGTAACGGTTCAGTCCGGGACTCAGGCGGCGGCTCCTGTCGCCGTTCAGGCAGTCAGTACGAACGGCAGCAAGGCAATCCTGACGGTTCCGCAGCTCTACTCCGAGGCGCAGCCTGCAAGCTATACCTACACTGTCAGCTTCAAGGGCGCAGCGGCTAAAACGGGTGAGCTGACCGTTCCGCCGTTTTCCCTGAGCGATTTTGACGTCGACGCATCGTCAGGCACGACCTATGTGTATGCAGTCGCCCCGGACGGTGTGATGGTAGATTCTGCTGCCACGGAGGATATGGTATTTACCTACACCGTCGATGACAGTACCGATGCGCAGACGATCGAAGCTGACTACTTTGAGGTATATGAAGAAAACGGCGTAACCTACTTCTGCTGTGAGTACCCGTCATTTGATTACGACGTTGTTTCGCACACCTATCACGTTTCGATTCAGTATAAGGGCGGCAGCAAGTATACCTTCGAATACGATGTTGACCCCATCAATATTGCAAGCATCGACAGCTTCGAAAACCCGAGCAAGATCTTCGGCTATTTTGCAGGAGACAGCAAGAACGCAACCGTCAAGCTGACGATGAGCAAGACGCCGGTCAGCACACCGGCTGCGACTGATTTCAGCGCCTACTATACGCTCTCCGGCAGCGACGAGCAGCACCCGGTCACGTTCACGAGCGTCAGCATGAGCTACACGACGGTGACGCTGAAATTTGCGCCCATCGCCGTGGGAGAAGACATGCAGACCGCGACGCTTTACGTTGGCTACAAGACCGGCGAAAAGCTCGCCAGCCAGCCGGCCCCGATCCCCGGCAGCGGGAGCAACTGGAGCGACAACGTTCAGAAACCTGCCGTCGGCGACGGCACGCAGGCCTCTCCCTACCAGATCGGAACGGCGCAGGAGCTTGCGTGGTTCGCCGCGCTCGTCAACGGCAATCTGACCGACGGCACCGCGAAAAACCGCAGCGCCTGGGCAGAGCTGACCGCCGACATTTCGCTCAACGACACGGCGGACTGGGAGTCCTGGACGGTAGAAACGGCCGGTCTTCGCGTCTGGAAGCCGATCGCCAACTGGAACCACGAGAGCGCCAACATGGGCTTTGCCTACAACGGCACGTTTGACGGCCACGGCCACACGATCTCCGGCATGTTTATTCCCTGCCGCGCGACGTCCAACATGGAGGCCAGAGGCTACTGGCTCGGTCTGTTCGGTCTGGTCGAGGGCACGGTCAAAAACGTCCGGGTCGAAAAATCGGTGATCGACGCTTTCGCCAGCCGCGGCGTCCAGTGCGGCGGCATCGCGGGCGCGATGCTCAACGGCAGCATCACGAACTGCTATACGGACATCCGCGCCAAGGCGTCCACGACCGGCCTCGGCAAGCTCGGCGGCATCGTCGGCAAGCTGGAAACGGGAGGATACACGTCGCCGAGTGTCATCGGCTGCGCGTCGTCGGCGCATCTCATCGGCGAGGGTAAGACCTGGATCGGCGGCATCGTCGGAAACACGTCTTCGCCGACGACCGAAAACATCATGAAGATCACTGACTGCTACTTCACCGGCAGCATCAGCGGCACCTCGCAGTACACCGCCAGCGGCATTGCGAACGTAAACATATGCCAAACGTACAGCCAGGGCGCTTACACCTATTATAGTCCCGCAGAGATCAGAAACTGCTACGCGGCAGGCTCGTATCAGGTGGAAAGCGGCAAGCTGTACGCCATTGCAAACACGGTCGGATATTACGACAAGTCCCAGGCGATCTCGACCCCCGAAAACTCCTTCGGCAATAACTATTATCTCGAGAACGCGGACGCGCTGGACACGACCGGCGCAGCGTCTTGCACGGAAGCGGCGCTCAAGGCGGCCGACATGCCGGCCGCTCTCGGAGAGGCCTATGCGGCAGACACCAAGTCCATCAACGGCGGCTTCCCCGTCCTTGCCTGGCAGAACAGCACGGCGGGCGCGACGGAGCGCGTCGAAGCGCCGATCTTCACGTTCACCGGCGGCGGCCTGAGCTGGGATATTACCGTCAGCATCACAAGCGCAACGCCGGGCGCAAAGATTTACTTCACCGTCGGCGGCGCAGTTCCCTCTGCCGAAAACGGAACGCTTTATACTGAACCGTTTACGATCCTTGCAGACGAGATCCGCGCCATCGCCGTGCTTGACGGGATGCAGCCGAGCCTTGTCAACAGCGCCAACGTCACAAGCGCCATGACCCCGACCGCGTCGCCCGCCACCGGTACATATTCGGAAGCGACGGACATTACGCTTTCCAGCGCCACGAAAAACGCGACGATCTACTACACGACCGACGGCTCCGCCGTCGTCACTGGCGGTGGCAGCTTTGAAAACTACGTGCTGAGCGAAACCGCGAAGGAATACACCGCGCCCATCCGCATCAGCGGCCCGTGCACCTTGCAGGCAGTCGCTGTGGCAGATGGCATGCACATCAGCGGCATTCTGACCGAAAACTACAGCTTTAAATGGTCCGGCGAAGCGCCCGCAGGCGCAGGCACCGCGGAAGACCCCTATCAGATCGCGACGCCTGCGCAGCTTGCCTGGTTCGCAGCGCTCGTAAATGGCACGCTCGACGGCATGGACAAAAACGCCGCCGCCTGCGCAAAGCTGACGGGCGACATCGACATGGGTGGCTACGTCTACACGCCGATGGAGGCCTTCTCCGGCACGTTCGACGGCGACGGCCACACGATCAGAAACCTCTATTTCGGCGATGAAAACGGCAGCACCTACGCTGACAAGAATGATCCGAAGGCGCTCACGCTCAAAAACAGCGGCACGATCCAGAACCTGACCTTTGCAGGAGCCGACGTGAACCTCAAGTCCGGCAGCGTCGCGATGATCGCGATCACCAACGAGGGCACGATCTCCAACTGCAAAAACACCGTCTCGGTCTACAGCTGCTCGGGCGTCGCCGGCATCGCCGTGACCAATGCGAAGACCGGCCGCATCGAGTTCTGCGCCAACACCGGAACGATCGGCGCGGTGAACTACGCGCAGAGCGGCAGCGACACCCAGGGCGCGGCGGGCATTGCCGTGACCAACAACGGCGCCATCCGCGACTGCTATAACACCGGTTTGATCGCCTGCGCGCCGGTTCTGAAGGTCTACATGGGCCAGATCGCAGGCAACACCACAAGCGGCTCCGTCATCCAGCGCTGCTACGCCCTCGGCGGCATCAGCAACTGGGGCACCCGAACCGTCGACGCCAGTGACTGGGGCGGCTGGAGCGGCAGGAACCCCTATAACTCCAGCAAGCTTGGCGCGCAGGCCGGTATGCTGGCAGGCGGCGTTGCAGACGAGAGCGACATCCCGACGGCGAACGCGACCGTGGAGGACAGCTACTTTATCCCGCGCGTTACACTCAACGGTGACCAGCTGAAAGCCGTTTCGCTGGATAACGACTGCTTCCGCGCGGTCTATCAGCCGAAGATGAGCAACGACAACTACGGCCAGATCAGCGCAGGCTTCGCCGGCCGCAGCCTTATAGGCGACGATGCGGCGACTAGGATTCTGAAAACCGGTGTTGCGTACTATGCGTTCTACGACGCGACGAACGAGACGTATCTTGCGCTTGAGCTTTCCGGCGCGCCCGCCAGCACCACGACCGCGACGGTCGACGCCGCGCTGGCAGAAAAGCAGCCGCAGGTCACGGGCAAGGCCGGACACTATCTGGACTCCTCCTCCGCAAACGGCTACACGGCGACCTTCAGCATCTATCAGGTTCCGAGCAACACCAAAACGGTCAGATTCCTCAACACGGACAAGATTCAAGCATATTCGACCGAAGCTGACCTGACCGATTACCGCGCGGCGAAGCTCACGGCTGATACGGAGGACACCGTCCTTGCGCAGGTCAAACAGACCTGGCCCGAGGCGTATGCGGATATTTCCATTGCGCTTTCCTACGTTGACACCAATGCCCAGCACAGCGAGTTTGAAGGCGGCACAGTCAGCGTCATCATTGAAAACACCACCTTTACCACCGCTTCGCAGTCTGCCACCGGCAGCGACGAGCCCGCATGGACCGGCACGCTGGTTAATCAGAAGGTCAAGCTGACCGACGGCATGACCATGATGCAGGCGATCATTACCGCGGCGCAGCAGAGCGACACAAACGGCAAGTCTGTTACGATCATCGGCGCGGAAAAGAACTACATTTCCTCCATCAACGGCCTTGCGGAAAAGCAGGGCAAGGGCGCACATTCCGGCTGGATGGGCACGCTGGACGGCTGGTTCGTCAGCTCCGGCTTCGGCGGCTTCTCCACGAACGACGGTTCGCTGCGCGACGGAAGCGTCATCCGCGTCATGTATACAAACTCGGATAACGGCGGCAGCGACATCGGCGGCGCGATCGAGGGCGATAAAAACACGACGCTCAAGGCGCTGTCCTTCACAAACGCAGCGCTTACGCCCGCGTTCAGCGCGCAGACCAACTCCTACACGCTCACGCTGGACGACGGCGCGGAGGAAACCGTGATCACCTACACCGCGGCCAACGCCGTATTCCAGGCGCGCGCCTATCTCAATGATCTCAAACCCAACCAGTGGGGCTATCGCAGCGGCGAGTCCATGACGGTAAAATCCGGCGACACGATCTATGTTCTTGTCGGCTACACCGGCTGGAGCTCCATGCAGTCCGGCGCAAAGCAGACGCTTTACACCATCACCGTCTCGGATCCCGCGACGACCTGGACTGTCGACTTTGACGCCCAGGGCGGCAGCGCCGTCGCCGCGCAGAAGGTGCAAAAGGGCGAAGCGGTCGGCAAACCCGAAGATCCTACCCGCGAAGGCTACCGCTTCACCGGCTGGTATCTGGAGCCGGAATGCGAAAACGAATGGGAATTCTCGCTGCCTGTGACGGAAAACATGACGCTTTACGCAGGCTGGACGGAAAAACCCGTCGATCCGGTAGAAAACCTCCGGAACCTTCTTTCGAAGATCTCTGACGAGAAGAACGTGACGGCAGACGAGGCAGCGTTTGTGGAAGAAGCAGACGCCGTATACGGCAGCCTTGACAAGACGCAGAAGGCTTCCGTTACCAAGGCCGAAAGCACGAAGTTCAAAGCGGCCAAGAAGTCTCTTGCGGCAAACCGGAAGAAAGCCGCGAAGGTCAGCGAGATGATCGCCGAAAAGCTGCCGGCAACGCCGGAGGCGCTGACGATTTCCGAGCGCAGCGCAGTAACGAAGGCCGAAAACGCCTATGAAAAGCTGACGGACGCGCAGAAGACCTTCCTGACGGAAGAAGAGACGGCCAGACTGAACGCGTTCATCGCGAGAAGAGACTTCCTCACCGAGAACGAAGCGAAGATCAAGGCCGACGAAAAGGCAGCTGCCGCCGCCGAAAAGAAGATCAAGGCGCTTCCGAAGGTTTCCAAGATCGACTACACGGACAAAGAAGAGATCGAAGCGGCTCGCGCGGCGTATGAGGCTCTGACGGGCGATCAGAAGGCGCTTGTCACGAATCTCGAGACGCTGACAGCGGCGGAAGATGCGCTCAAGGCGGCGCTCGAGTCTGTGAAGGAGCAGGAAACGAGCGCGGAGACCGTCATCGACATGATCAATGCCCTTCCCGAGACGATCGTCCACGACCACGACAGCAAGGAAGATCAGAAGACGATCGCGGCGGCAAGAGAAGCCTACGACGCACTCGACAAGATCGGCCGCGGCTTTGTCAGCAAGGACACGCTCAAGAAGCTGACGACCAAAGAAAAGGCGCTCAAGAAGCTCGTCTCGCAGGACACCAAGGACGAGAAGGCGGCCGCCAAGGTCATCGCCAAGATCGAAAAGCTTCCGGCAGCGGAAGACGTGATCGTGAAGAACAAGTCTGCCATCTCGGCGGCCAGAAAGGCTTACGACAAGCTGAACGAGAACGCGAAGAAGTACGCGGACGACAACACTGAGGCGATGCAGAAACTCGCTGACTGCAAGGCTGCTCTGGAGCAGGCGGTTTTGGACGAGGAAGCGGCCGATGCCGCAGAAGCGCTCATCAAGAAGCTCCCGACGGCAAAGCGCGTGAATAAGTCTGACCGCGAGCAGGTCCAGGCGGCCTGGGACACATACGACGCGCTGACGCCAAAGCAGAAGACGCTGATCTCCGACAAGAACGTTCAGAAGCTTCTCGACTGCTGCAAAGCTCTCGGCATCGAGACAGAGGAAATCGACATCGAAGCGCTTCAGGAGCTTCAGGCCGAGCGTGAGCGCGCGGCGATCGCCATCGAGCAGTTTGTGATGGCCGAAGGCGATGAAGCCGACGAGGAAGTTTCCGAAGAGGTCTACGACGAGGCAGACGCAGAATAAGAAAAGAACCGGTTGAAATCCGGCAGGCACATCCATTTCAGTCCCCGATGCTGCGGCACCGGGGACTGATCGCATCTTGATAAAATTGCAAAAACAGTGGACTTTTCTGCTCTTTTGCGCTATAGTACATATGGTTATATTTCAGGATATCCCAACGGTATCCTATCTTCAAAAACGCCGGGCCGGAGCGCGCGGCAGATAAGCATTACGATCACAATTACATATGTCAGTCAACGAAGATTTGTAATCGCAGGTTATTGATCGAACGATAGTCTGCGGTGAAAGAAAAATGAACCTACTCGCCCGGAACTGTGCGGATGAGCGGGTTTCCGAAGCAGCCAGCCAGAAGCGTCAGACAGCGCCTTGCCGCACGGCTGCGTGGCCGAAAGGCAGCCATTGTGGGGTTCCCCATGAGAAGGTAGGAAAGCCGCGCGGAACGCGGATGCGTCCATAGTCCAAGTCAGAAGAATCGCTGATCTTCGTCTGCGCGGGACGCTGTCTGTTTCTTGTCCCGGCGCGCGCGGAAGTTGGCTGGCAAAGAGCAGGTAGCACGATGATCCTACCGAAGAAAACGGAGCAGGGCGCCGGTTTGTTTCTATGCAGAAGCAGACCGGCTTTTTGTTTTTGCGCAGCACGCGGGGCAGGCCTGTGTTCAAAACCGCCCGGGAGGACATCCGAAAAAATGTGCAGGCAAGCGCTTGAAGCCGTGCAGACAGCTGCCGCTCCATACGCGTGCGCATCGGAAAACAAACGAGAAAGGAAACGGCAAATGAAAAAGAGAATTTTCTCCCTGCTGCTCACGTTGGTCGTGCTCGTGGGGATACTGCCATCGACCGTTCGGGCAGCGCAGACGGAGCCGGAAAACACGCCCGCGGCGCAGCTCGAGCTGCCGCAAGGCCGTGCGGAGGATGAAGCCGAAGCGCCGGAAGAAGAGGATGAAGCCTCGCCTTCCTCGCCCGCGGAAGCTCTGACGCCGCTGGAAGTATACAGTGATGTGCATCCTTTGGACGCCGCCGGCAGCGCGGAAAGCACCGCGCTCAAGGAGCTGTCCTTCACAAACGGCTCTCTTGCGCCGCAGTTTGACGCAGCCGTTACCGGCTACACGCTCACGCTGGATGACGGCGCGGAAGAGACGACGATTTCGTATGCCTCCGCCAATTCCGTGTTTGAAGCCAGAGCCTATCTCAACAGGCTGAGACCCAATGCAGCGGGTTATGCAAGCGGCGATACCATGCCGGTCAAGGCCGGAGACACCATTTATGTTCTGGTCGGCTACAGCGGCTGGAGCGGCAGTCCGTCCGGCGCGAAGCAGACGCTTTATACCATCACCGCTGCCGCGCCTGCGACGCCTGCTGCAACCTGGACAGTCACCTTTGACGCGCAGGGCGGAAGCGCGGTCGCGGCGCAGAGCGTTCTCAAAAATACAGCCGCCGCCGAACCGGATCCCCCGGAAAAAGACGGCTACAGCTTTTCCGGCTGGTATCTGGAGCCGGCGTGCAAAACCGTATGGGACTTCTCCCTGCCTGTGACGGGCGACATGACGCTTTACGCAGGCTGGATCGAAAAAGCAGGCACAGAAGCTTACAAAGACGCGCTTTCCGCGGTTTTGCAGTATGTCAAAGCTGCCGCCGGTGAGGACCCGGGGTATGTCCACAGCGGAAATCCCGGCGGAGAATGGGCGATCTTTGCCGAGGCCAGAGGCGGCGTTGACGCCAGAGGATGGTTTGCAACATATTTGCAGAATATGGCGCAGACCGTTGCCGAAAACAAGGGAAAATTTGATACCACGCCCGCGCAGACCCAGCACACGGAATACGAGCGCGTGATCCTTGCGTTGACGGCGGCGGGAAAAGACGCTTCCGCTTTTACCGCTGCTGACGGCAAGGTCTACGACCTGGTCAAGCCGCTTCTCGACAAAAGCAGAAGCAGCGACTATACATATCAGGTTTCCGTGCAGGGCAGCAACGGCACAGCCTTTGCGCTTCTGGCGCTGGATGCCGGAAGCTACTATCAAAATGCCGACGGCCGCGCCGCGCGCCGCGCGCTGGTCGAGCTGCTTCTTGAAACGCAGATGGACTGCGGCGCTTGGGGTATCAACTATGAATCGGACGCACGCAGCGCCAATATCGACATCACGGCAATGATCGTGCAGTCGCTTGTGCGCTATCTGTCAGAAGACGACGTGACAGAGGCAGTCGAGCGGGCGATGGCCTGGCTTTCTGCGCAGTTTAAAGCCGGCAGCTTCCGTTCCTCCGAAACTTCCGCGCAGGCCATTGTCGCGCTGTCCGCGCTGAACCGCGATGCGGCAGAAGATCCCGACTTCATAATGGCAAACGGCGTGAGCCTTCTGGATGATCTGCTTCGCTATGCCGACAAGGCGACCGGCGGCTTCCTGCATGATACCGGAAGCGTCAACGGCATGGCTTCCGAGCAGGCAGCATATGCGCTTGTCGCGTATGACCGATTCCGCGAGGGAAAAACCGCGCTCTATGACATGTCTGACGTTATGATCGCTGCGCCTGATTCGGCCGAAAGCGTTGAGCGGCTGATCGAAGCGATCGCTGAGGCAGGCGTAGATGAAAACAGCTATGATGCTCTGGTAGAAGCGCGGCTGGCGTATGACAATCTGTCCGAGGCGGAGAAATCAAGGGTCACAAACCTTTCTGCTCTGGAAGATGCGGAGGCGCGCTATCAGGAAATTCTGAAACAGAAGAAGGACGAAGCGCTCGAGGAGCTGACAAGGAAATATAACATTTTCGATCTGAAGAAATACAGCAAAGCGGCGCAGAAGAAGCTGAAAGAGATCCTTCAGCAGGCGCGCAAGGATATCCGAAATGCAAGATCCTGTGAGCAGGTGGCGCTTCTTTTTGAAAACGCGCTTGCCGATCTGGATGCTGTGAAGCCCGGTGATATGGAAGTCACATTCCGTCTCATCGGTGCATTGGAGGCTACGCAGGATGTTGACTTGACGAATGACAGCTATCTGCCCGAATACGTCACATGGATCCCCACCACAACGTATGCGCTGCAGCAGGACGCAACGGTTTATGATCTCTACATGCAGGCCATGAACGACGCAGACCTGCGCTCGGTCGGTGAGGAGAACAACTACGTCAGCACGATCTACGCGCCCTCCTGCCTTGGCGGATACGCGCTCAGCGAGTTCACCAACGGCAAACGCTCCGGCTGGATGTATACGGTCAACGGAACGCATCCGAATCAGGGTCTTCAAAACTGGACGCTCAACGACGGCGATGTCGTCATCTGGCACTATGTCAATGACTACTCGCACGAAGTTGCGGACTGGTTCGACGATCCGCAGTATCCGGCGCTTGGCAACGGCACCTACTATAACGGCTGGCTCTACGCAAGAGACATCACGCCGGAGGAATATGTCGATGAGCTGCTTGGCGAAATTCTGAGCGTCGGCAAAAACGGCGCCGTTGAGCCGAAGCTGAAGCTCTCAGATATTGGAACGTCTGTGACATTCACCTTCAAACCCGACAAGGGATACCGCGTGAAGGACGTCAAGGTCGACGGCAAATCCGTCGGCGCGGTCACGACCTATACGGTAGACAAGCTCACCGTCTCGACAAGAATTGAAGTCGAGTTCACGAACGGTACGCTTCCGTTTACGGACGTTTCAGAATCCGACTGGTTCTATGACGACGTTGCATTCGTGTATGAAAACGGTCTGTTTGCCGGTACGAGCGACACAACGTTCTCTCCGAACGCATCCATGACCCGCGCGATGCTCGTCACGGTTCTGTACCGTCTGGAAG
>CAKUNY010000049.1 GCA_934668605.1 uncultured Oscillospiraceae bacterium
AGTCAGAGTCCGGTGTGCTACCGTTACACAAATCCCCTAAATTGCCGCAGCGCCGAAACGCAAGTATTATTATAGCGAGCTTCTTGTATTTGTCAAGCATTATTTTTCAAAAATCAGCAAATCCCGCAAATTTTTCCGCGCCTTCATTTCTCCGCTCTCCAAAACGCGCCGCGCCGCATGAAAAAGGCCATCCGTCTCAGCTTTTGACAAGGAAATCCGCCTTGTTTTTACTAGCCGGTTTCGTGCGTGGAATCGTCCGCTGCGCGCCATATTAAGCTTCGAGATCAGCGATTGAGAGAGGATTTTGCGGGATGAAACACAGGACTTTGACCCTGCGCCGGTCGATTACGGCGCTTTTTTTACTGCTTGCGCTCTGCGGAAAGGCTCTGGCCGCCATGCCGGAAAAGCTCGTGCCCTGCGGCCACACGGCGGGCATCAAGCTCTATACCGGCGGGCTTCTCATTACCGCCCTTGACGAGCAGGCGCCCGCGCAGCGAGCCGGGCTTCGCGCGGGCGATACCATTTTGAAAATTGACGGCACGCGCGTCTCATCGGTGCAGGACGCGACGCTTCGCTTATCGAGCGGCAAAAGCGTCTGCCTCAGCGTCCGCCGGGGCAAAAAGCAGGCGGAATTTTATCTGACCCCCGAGAAAACGGAAACCGGCTACCGCCTCGGCATTTCCGTCCGTGACAACATTTCCGGCATCGGCACCATCACGTTCTTTGACCCAGAAACCGGGGTCTACGGCGCGCTGGGACACGGCGTGGCAGGCCTTACCTCCGCGCAGCCGCTCACCATCTCCGGCGGTGTCCTCGTCAGCTCGAGCGTCACAGACGTCAAAAAGGGCGTGCGCGGCACACCGGGCGAGCTCCACGGCGCGTTCGATGTCTCCTGCCCGCTTGGCTGCGTCCGGCAGAATGAGACGCACGGCATTTTCGGCACCCTCAGCGCCATCCCGGAAAGCGAGGCCGTTTCTGTCGCGGATGCATCGCAGATCCATACGGGCGCGGCGGTCATTCTCGCAAACGTCGACGGCGAGGAAACCCGGGAATATTGTGTGCGCATCGATAAGCTTTATCCGCAGGCGGAAAACGGGCGGAACCTTCTGCTCACCGTCACGGATGAACGCCTTTTATCGCGCACAGGCGGCATTGTACAGGGCATGTCCGGAAGCCCCATTTTGCAGGACGGCAGGCTCATCGGAGCCGTCACGCATGTGCTCGTCAACCGCCCCGAGCAGGGCTACGGCATTTTTCTGCAAAACATGCTCGCGCAGTGCGAGGCGTACCAGTAAAACAGTCCCAGGAAGCGTCTGCCTCCCGGGATTTCAATTCTACGCTTCTTGTGCCGCGGCCTTTTCCGCGCGCTCCTTTGCGGCTTTTTCCTTATTATGCTTCGCGATTTCCATCATCTGCTCATACATCTGGTCGCCGACGCACTTTCTGGCGTATTTGCACCACTGGACGCAGCTGAGCATGTCGTTGTAGATCACGAAGCCGCACTTGTCGCAGGTCACCTCGGTGTCGGTCGAAAAAATTTCAACGGGATTTCCGCACTGCGGGCAGATTTTCTCCGCAATGGAAATCTCCTTGGATTTGCTCTGGCAGCCGGAATACAGCATGGCGCACTCCCCTTTCTGTGCTTGTCCTTCTGGACTTGTCTTTCTGATCGTATTATAGTACAATGGTGCAAGAGGTTCTGTTTGAATTCCAACACGAGGAGGCCGTATCATGGAAAAATATTTGCCGCTGCTGCAAAAATCGCCGCTCTTTTCCGGGATGGAGCCCAGGCAGATCCAGTCGGTTCTGCATTGCGTGGGGGCATTCGTGCGCGAGGCCGGCGCGGGCGAGTATATTCTTCCCGCCGGAAGCCAGACGCAGGCGATGGGGCTTCTTCTCTCCGGCTCCGCGCTTGCCGTGCAGGAGGACTTGTGGGGTGAGCGGAACATCATGGGAAAAATCCAGCCACCCGGCACGTTTGCAGAGCCCTTCGCCGCAACGCCCGGGGCGGTTCTGAACGTGAGCATCGTCGCAAACGCGCCGTCAAAGGTCATGTTTCTGAGCATCCAGCGCACACTCACCGTCTGCTCGGAGACCTGCCCGCAGCACGCGCAGCTCATCCGGAACCTCGTATCCGTTCTGGCAAAGAAAAATTTGCAGCTGAACGATAAAATCACCCACATGAGCAAGCGCCGCACGCGGGAAAAGCTTCTGTCCTATCTCTCGTCCGAATCGCTCCGGCAGGGCTCTTTGGAGTTTGATATCCCCTTCGACCGCCAGCAGCTGGCAGACTATCTGTGCATCGAGCGCTCTGCCATGTCCGCGGAGCTCTCCCGGCTTCAGAAGGAAGGGCTCTTGCAGACCGAGCGCTGCCATTTCCGTCTCATCACGCCGCTTGCGCGTTAACGAATCCTCCCGGAATCCGCCCCTTCTTTAACGCCGCTTTAACGTACTTTCGCGGTATAATGACACCCGAAATCGGCCGCGACGCGGCTTTGGAAGAAGGAGAAAAAAGATGTTTCTGATTAACCAGGCAATGGTAGATGTTCCGATCGGAACGGCAGCTCTGATTGTCGTGCTCGGTATGGCAGTCGTCTTTTTCGGCCTTATTTTGCTGATGCTGGTCACCAAGGCCTCCGGCAAGATCATGCAGAATAGAGAAGCCGCCGCTGCGGCCGCCGCTCCTGCTCCCGCGCCTGCCGCTCCCGCTGCCCCCGCCGCAAAGGCATTTGCTCCCGGCTCGGCCGGCGAGGTCAAGCTCCACGACGTTCCCGACCGGACGGCCGCGATGCTCATGGCCATCGTCGCCGACAAGCTCGGAAAGCCTCTCAACGAGCTGCGCTTCATCTCCATCCGCGAGATCAAGGACTGATCCTACATAGCAATTGCATCGTGCCGCATGGCTTTCCATGCGGCGCGTTTTTTGCTGTCCTGTTCAGATTTTGTGTATTTTACCCACTTTACCCGTTAAGCATGCGTTAATATCGGTCATATTGCCTTTTCCGCATCCAGTTCCTGTGATAAACTGGGTGCAGAAGGAAGCCGCTTTGCGCGGCATCCGGTTCTGAAAGAAAAGGAGAGTATTATGAAAGAAAAGAAGAAACTGAGTCTGCCGATCCAGATCTTTATCGGCATGGCCGCCGGTATCGTTGCAGGTCTGATCTGCGCATTTGCAAACTGGGGCGATTTCACAAAGGAATGGATCAAGCCCATCGGCACGATCTATGTAAACCTTCTGAAGTTCCTCGTTGTGCCCGTTGTTCTGTTCTCCATCGCCGACGGCGTCATTTCCCTCAACGACCTCAAGCGCGTCGGCTCGGTCGGCCTCAAAACCTTCGTCTACTACATGTTCACGACCGCGCTTGCCGTTGTCATTGGCCTTCTCATGGTCAATCTCTTCAAGGGCAACTTCACAAAGCTTCCCTCCGCCGAGCTCGGTGAGCTTGCGTACGAAGCAAAAGAAGCTCCTTCCGTCATGAGCGTCATCGTCAACATCTTCCCCGACAACTTCTTCAAGCCTATGGTGAACGCCGACATGCTGCCGGTTATCGTCATTGCCATCTTCCTTGGCGCAGGCTGTCTCGCTGCGGGCGAAAAGGGCGCAAAGATCGCCGACCTCATCAACTGTGGTCAGGAAGTCGTCATGAAGATCATGATGATGATCATCAGCTTCACCCCCTACGGCGTGTTCTGCCTGATGACGAACGTCGTCGCGGAAAACGGCCCGCAGATCATCGGAAAGCTGGCGCTTATTATCGGTGTCGCCTACCTCGGCTACATCATCCACGTGGTCGTTGTCTATGGCCTTTCCGTCAAATTCCTCTCCAAAATGAGCCCCATCGCCTTCTTCAAGGGTCTCGCCCCGGCGATGATCACGGCCTTTACCACCACGTCCTCCAACGCGACGCTCCCGGTCAACATCGAGTGCTGCAACAAGATGGGCGCGGAGCCCGAGATCAGCGCGTTCGTCCTGCCGCTCGGCGCGACGATCAACATGGACGGCACGGCCATCTATCAGGCAGTCGCGGCGGTCTTTATCGCCTGCTGCTATGGCATTGAACTGACCCTCGGCGACATGGCCATGATCGTTCTGACCGCGACGCTCGCCTCCGTCGGCACCGCCGGCACCCCGGGCGCGGGCATGATCATGCTTGCTATGGTTCTGACGCAGGTCAAGATCCCCGTTGAGGGCATCGCGCTGATCGCAGGCGTCGACAAGCTCTTCGACATGGGACGCACGACCCTCAACATCACCGGCGACGCCACCTGCGCGCTCTGGATCTCCCGCCTCGAGCGCGAGAAGCGTGAAAAGCTCGCCAAGGCCAATAAATAACCAGTTCCATCCTTTCTGACGCGCACCCCCTTGCAAAGCGCCCGCCGGCTCAGCCGGCGGGCGCAAAAACTATTTCATGAACAAGTTTCCGGTTTGTTCGTAGGGGTCGATGCCCACATCGACCCAAGGGAAGTGCGAATTCGCCGAAGATTTCCATAATATCAAGTTACTCCGCTGGGGCGATGTGGGCATCGCCCCCTACGGACGTCCCGAAAGGTTTCCGAAATTCCACGCAGGCAGCCGTTTAGTCGCCTTCGATCATGCGGTAGCCGATGCCGACTTCCGTGAAAATATAGACCGGCTGGGCGGGGTTCTGCTCGATTTTACGGCGGATATTCGCCATATTGACGCGCAGGATCTGGTTGTCGCTCCTTGCGCTCGGCCCCCAGAGCTCCTTGATGAGATAATCATACGTCAGCACCTTGCCCGCGTGAAGACCAAGAAGCGCGACGAGCTTATACTCGTTCTGCGTCAGATTCGCGTCCTGGCCTGCGATGAAGACCCGGTGCTTGGCATAGTCGATGGTCAAGTCTCCCGCCTTGAAAATGCCGGTATTCGCCACGGCCTCGCTGCCCGCAGGCGTTCTCGTGTGGCGGATAGCCGCGCGGATTCTGGCCAGCAGTTCGCCCGTTCCGAAGGGCTTTGTCAGATAATCGTCCGCCCCCGCGTCCAAGGCCTCGACCTTGTCTCTTTCATGCGTCCGGGCGGAGACGACCAGAATCGGCACCTTCGACCAGCTTCTGACCTTGCGCAGGATCTCCATCCCGTCCACATCCGGCAGACCCAGATCGAGAATGATCACGTCCGGACAGTGCGAGGCGATCATGCTCTCCCCCATCGCGCCCGTGCGGGCAAGCAGAACGTCGTAATCGTTCGCTGTGAGCACCGCCTGCATGAAGTTGCGGATGGTCTGCTCGTCTTCAATTACCAGAATCTTCTCTCGAATTTTCATTGCTTCGTTCCTCCAATGGCAGTGTAAAGCTGAACAGCGCGCCGCCCAACTCGCGGTTTTCCGCCTGCATCGTGCCGCCGTGTGCCTGCACAATGCTCATGCAGACCGAAAGCCCGATGCCCATATTTCTTCGGCCGTCCGCCGTCAATTCCTCGTCGTGCGAAAGATAGCCCTTGAAAAGCTTGGGAAAAACCTCTCTCGCAATGCCCTGTCCGTTGTCCGCGACCTCAAAGCGCGCGTTCTCGCCGTCTTTTCGCAGCTGAAGCTCGACGCGCGTGGTCGTTCCGCCGTGCTGGATGGAGTTTTCCATCAGATTGATGAGCACCTGCTCGATCAGGATCACGTCCATCGGGATCATCAGCAGCTCCTGCGGCGCGCGCACGGAAACGGCAATGTCCGGATAGTGCTTTTTTATCTTCATGGCGGCGGCGCTCAGAACCTCCTCGCCCGCCTCCATCTCCTTTTTGATCTTCGTCTGTTCGCCCGTCATGCGTGTGACGGAAAGGAGGTTTTCAACCACGCTCACGAGCCAGTTCGATTCGTCCCGGATGTTTTCGAGCAGCTGCTTTCTTGTCGCCTCATCGAGCTGATCGCCGGAGTCCAGAAGTGTGCTGACGCCGCCCACGATCGAGGTAAGGGGCGTTCTGATATCGTGCGACACGGCGCGAAGAAGATTGCCCCGCATCTTCTCTTTTTCAGCCTCGGCGCGGATCTTCTCCTGCTGCTTGATCTGCGTGGTCAGCGTGCTGACAACGATGGACACGATCAGCATCACAAGAAACGTCAGCGGATACCCAGAGATCGTGAAATTCAGCTGATAATATGGAAACGTAAAGATATAGTTGATGCCGATGACGCCCACGACGGAGGACAGAAGGCCAAACAGATACCCGTCCGTGAACCGGGAGACGAGCACGACCGTCAGCTCAAAAATGAGCGCAACATAGACGTCGCTGTCGTCGATCGTCC
This sequence comes from uncultured Oscillospiraceae bacterium, assembly GCA_934668605.1. GTDB lineage: Bacteria > Bacillota > Clostridia > Oscillospirales > Oscillospiraceae > CAG-170. Next base: position 6,255 of record CAKUNY010000049.1, read on the forward strand.
GCAGAAAATAGCAAATCATCGTCGCCGCTGCGAGAAGAGAAATGAAAATGCCGAAGTCGTGCCACGTAAGCACGAAGCGCAGCGGCGCCTTTTTTGGTTGATGCAGATCCGTTCCTGTTTTCGTCAAATTCCTCACCCAATTTATCATATCATGCCGCGCGCCGTTTTCGCCGTTAAGATTCCGTTAAATCCTTCGGGTACTTCCGTTAAGAGCAGCTGCGCGCGGCGCACAGCAAAAAAGGCTCGTGGGTCAGCCACAAGCCCCTTTTCTATTCTATGCCGGTTCTCCCCCGCGCAAAAACGCCTGCATCGCCTGCTCGCGGTACTGGCGCGTGTAGAGCGCGTAATACGCGCCCTTTCTCTCCATAAGCGCGCGGTGCGAGCCCTGCTCGATGATCTTGCCATCCTGCACGACTAAAATCACGTCCGCCCTTCGGATCGTCGAGAGCCGGTGCGCGACGATGAACGACGTTCTTCCCTGCATCACGGTTTCGATCGCCTGCTGCAATTTCTGCTCCGTGATCGTGTCAACGGAGGATGTCGCCTCGTCTAGCACGAAAATCCGCGGGTCGGCCAGAAGCGCCCGTGCAAACGACAGCAGCTGCTTTTCGCCTGTAGATAGGCTGCTGCCGCCCTCGCCGACCTGCGTGTCATACCCCTCCGGCAGACGCGCGATGATCTCGTCTGCGCACACGGCCTTGACGGCGGCTTCCATCTCCTGCATCGTCGCGTCGGGTCTTCCGTAGCGCAGATTTTCCAGCACCGTACCCGAAAACAGATGCGGCGTTTGCAGCACATAGCCAATATTCGCATGCAGCCACAGCTGGCTTCTTTCCCGCGCGTCGCGCCCGTCGATGAGCACCTGCCCGCTCGTCGGCTCATAGAACCGGCAGACGAGGTTCACAAGCGTCGATTTGCCCGCGCCTGTCTCGCCGACGATGGCGACCCTTGTCCCCTGCGGAACCTCCAAGTTGAAGTGCTCGAGCACATTTTCCTCTCCGTCCGGATAGCGGAAGGTCACGTTGCAAAATGAAATATCCCCGTGAAGCGGCTCCCAGTTCTCTTTCTTCGGTTCGAACGCATCGCCGTATTTTTCTGTAACCTCCGGCGTGTCGCGCACGTCGGACTGCGTGTTCAGAAGCGCCGTGACGCGCTCGATGTTGACCTGCACGTTTACAAGGTTTGAAAACACCTGCACCAGCCACTGGATGGGCTCCATCATGCCCTGCGCGTAGTTCATGAACACCGAAAGCGTACCGATAAGCATCACGCCCTGCATTGTGAGCATGCCGCCCTGCCACAAAACGATGGCCAGTGCCGCCGAGGCCGCGAACGCCGTTGTGGACATGAAAAGGCTCCGGAAGTGCATTTCCTTCACGCTCTCGCGCTTCATCTCTCCCGTGAGTCCCCGGAATTCCTGTTCCATCTTTTCTTCGATCACAAGCGTCTTCGTCGTCTTCGCGCCCGTGATGCCCTCGTTGAAGCCGGAGGTGATCTTCGAGTTCTGCTCGCGCACTCTGCGGTGATGGAAGACGAGCTTCTTCTGGAAATACACGCTGGAAATCGCAAGCACCGGCACGATCGCCATCACGCACAGCGCAAGTTTCCAGTTGAGCGCGAACATCATTACGATCGCCAGCACCAGATACGCCACGTACCAGACCGCCTCCATGAGCCCCCAGGCCAGAATCGTTGCGATCTTGTCCGTGTCGGACATCACGCGCGCGTGGATGTAGCCGACGCTGTTCTGATTGAAATAGGAAAAGGACAGCGTTTGCAGATGGTTAAAGCAGACTCTCTTGAGGTCGCGCCCGATATACATTTCCGCCTTGCACGCGGCAAGCGCCGAGACGCAGTTTGTCGCCGTCTGGACGATCATGACGAGAATGTAGAGCGCGAGAAAGCCGCCGAGCCCCGCGAGCGTTTCATTCGCGATATAATGGTCGATCGCGTACTGCTGAAACAGCGGGATCACCGCGTCCATCGCGCTCCCGATAAACCCCAGCGCCACCATGTCGACCAGAACCAGCCGCCCGTAGCCCTTGAGATACGGAAAGAGCTTCGGAATGCCGAACCAGCGAAGCTTTTCTTTTTTCATGCCGGCTCCTCCTCTCCCACAGCCATCTGCACCTGATAAATCTCGCGGAACAGTCCCTCCTGCTGCAAAAGCTCCTCCGGCGTTCCGAGCTGCCTGACCCTGCCATGCTCCAGCACCAGCACCCGGTCGCAGCCGAGCAGCGTCAAAATCCGGTGCGACACCAGGATCTGCGTCACGCCGCTGACCCGCTCGGATAAATTCTTCCGGATGCTCTCATCTGTCTCCGTGTCGACCGCGGAAAGCGAATCGTCAAAGACGATCACGGGCGTTTTCTGCGTCAGCGTCCGGGCAATCGCCACGCGCTGCTTCTGCCCGCCGGATAGGGTCACGCCGCGCTCTCCGACCATTGTATCGTAGCCCTTGGCAAACTGCCGGATATCGCCGTCGACGCATGCGGTAATTGCCGCCTCGCGAATTTCCTCCGCCGTTGCGCCGGTAATGCCGATGTTTTCTTCGATCGTCCGCGAGAACAAAAACGGCTCCTGCAAGACAACGCCGACATGCTCGCGCACCCATTTGGCAGGCATGGACGCGAGATCGACCCCGCCGACCGTAATTTTGCCCTTCGCCGGGGCGTAGAGTCTGCTAAGTAAGAGCAGCAGCGTGCTTTTTCCGGAGCCCGTCGCACCCAGAATGCCGAAGCTGGAGCCCGCCGGGATCGTAAAGCTCACGTCATGCAGAATCTCTAGGCCCGTCTCATAGGAAAACGACACGTGCTCGAACGAAATGTCCTTGTTCATCGGCGCAGGACTTGCACCGGGCGCGTCTTCTTCTGCCGGCGCGTTCAGAACCTCCGCCAGCCGGTCAACGGAAACGCCCGCCTTGCTCATCTCCGAGATCATGCGCCCGAGCCTTCTGACCGGCGTAATGAGCATCGCGTTATAAAAGGCAAACGAAATGAACTCGCCCTTTGTCATATCGCCGTTCACGCAGAGAATGCTGCCGAAGACAACGACCAGCATCACCTGCAAGCAGCTCGTCACATCGCCAATTGCCCAGAACTGCGAGAGCGTGTAGCAGAGCCTCACCCAGAGGTTCGTATATTCCTGATTCTGCGCCTCAAAGCGCTCGCGCTCAAACGCCTCCCGGCCAAACGCGCGCACCACGCGCACGCCCGTGAGATTCTCCTGCGCGATCGTCGACAAAACGCCCTCGGCCTCGTCGCAGTCCGTAAAGCGCTCGCGGATTTTGTTGTGAAACAGAAGCGAATATAAAATGATGATCGGGAACATGACGAGCGCGATGATGGAGAGCCGCCAGTTCATCGCGACCATGCACGCAAGAGACAGAACGATCAGAACGACGATCCGGAATACGGACACGAACTGCTCCTGAAAGAACGTTTTGATGCGCTCGACATCCGCCGTACAGCGCTGGATGATATCGCCCGTCGCGTTTTTCATGTGCCAGCTCCACGGCAGGCGCTCGATCTGGTGATACAGCAAATCGCGGCTGGTCTTTACCATCGTCTCGCACGCGACGGAGCTATAGAGGTTCATCGCGTACCGGAACGCCGCCGACAAAAGCCCGACAGCAATCAGCATCCCTGCCAGAAGCCCCATATGCGCCCTGAAATAGCCGCTTCCTCCGAGCCCATTCCAGACGGCAAGAAGCCAGCCCGGAAGCCGCACGGGCTTATCTCCGATCACCGAGTCGACCGTCAGCCGCAGAATCTGCGGAATGATCAGCTCCAGCGCCGTAAAGATCACGCCGGAGAGAATGCAGATCACAAAATACCGAACGCTGCCGCGCAGCATCCGGCGCAAAACGGCTCCGTTCCCGGAGCCTTCCTTCCTGTTTTTCAAATTCCGTATCTCCAATTTTCGTTCATTTTCAAATTCTTTCACACATGCCCCACGGGATTTCTGAAATTCCCCCGTCTATGCGTAGGGGACGATGCCCACATCGTCCCGGCAAATAAAACCGTTTTTACAGAAACCTTCGGCGAATTCGATGGTGCCCTTTGGGTCGATGTGGGCATCGACCCCTACGGCTTTGTTGACATTCTCCCGCAAATCAGGAATTCTGTATCACATCAATCGCCTCGTCGAGCCTTGCGCACCTGGCGTAACAGAGCCCGGGAAGCTCCAGAGTCGGGTCAAACAGATCCGGCACGATGATCACCGGGAAGCCTCCGTTCGCGCCCGCGAGAAGCCCGTTGCGCGAGTCCTCAAACACGGCGCACGTTTCCGGGGATTCTTTTCCCAGCGCGCGCATGGCAAGCGTAAAAATCTCCGGGTCTGGCTTGCTTTTTTTCACCTGATCTCCGCCGACGATCGCCGCGAAAAAGTCCAGTACGCCCGCATTTTCCAGATACCCCCGCGCAATATCCGCCGCCGTCGAGGTCGCCAGCGCGCAGGGGATGTTTTCCGCCCGCAGCCATGAAAGAAGCTCCCGCAGCCCCGGCTTCACCGGAACGCCGTTTTCTCGGATATAATCATCCATCCACGCGCGAAACCGCTTGAGGCACACCGCGCCCTCCTCCGGGCAGCCCGGAAACAGCTGCGGAAACTTCGCAATCGCCGCCTGCTGGTTGAGGCCGATGAGCTGCTTCATCTTCTCGCGCGAAAACCGGTAGCCGAGCTTCTCCCCGATATCCGTCTCAAACGCGCGGAGAAACAGCTCCTCCGTGTCGAACATCAGCCCGTCCATATCAAAAATCGCGGCGTTGAATTTCATAATGCTTCTTCCTTCTTTTCACCAAGTAGTAAAACTGTTTTGTCTTCCTTCCGCTTCTCGCGGAACACAAGGTTCCACGTCGCCCGCTTCTCCTTTTCCCGCCGAAGCTGCGAGCAGACGACGTCCTTTCCCATCGCAACCGCGACCGCCCCATCCGCGCCGCCGATCACGCCGAACGCACAGCCGGAAAAATCGCCGTGAGAAATCGTGATCGACTTTCCAAAATCGCGCAGCGTCACGCTGCCATCGGGCGCTTCAGGCGCAATGGCATAGGAAAGCTCGGTCGTGTAAACCGTTTCATCGAAAAGCGGCAGCTCCTCGGTATGCAGCGCCAGCGCCGTGAGCGTATAGGCTTCCGGCTTTCCCGGAAGCCGGAACGTGATGCTCTCGCCCGCCCGCTCGGGACTGAATTCCTGCCCCAGAACCTCGATCGGATTTTCCCAGATCGAGAGTGTGAGCGTTCGAAGCTTCGTCTCCCTCTTCCCGTCCCACGGAAAGCACAGCCGCTGCACCCGCCAGAACTCGGATTCGTCCAGATCATAGTGCATCCGGACGCGCTTGGCCTCCCGGTCGTTCCCTTCCGGATACAAAGCGTCCCAGCTCAAGCCATAGCCGTGGCTCTGCGAGAGCGTCCGGCCGTTGACCGTAAGCCTTGCGCCGATATCATCATGAAATGGGTCTTCCGCATTCGCGCGGATGCGCTTTGCCTCATCCCAGTCGCTGCCGTCGTTTTCTCTGGAGAGGTTCCAGGCTTTCCGGAACGAAAACACGTTCTCGACCGGCACACGCTTTATGATATCCAGCACGATCCCCTCTTTGCAGACATACGCCGCCGGAACCAGCCACTCGTCTTCCGCCCAGGAAAACGTCTTTTTTAGCGAAAGCTCCTTTCCCGGCGTTCCGTGCGCGCCCCAGAAGCCGCTCTCAAATGTGACCTTCCAGGGCTCTTCCCGCGCCTCCGGCGCAATATCGTCGTCGTAAAATTCCTCCGGAAAGCGGAGCTTGCCATAATCAAAGCCGGACTGCACCGTGTGGATATATTTCCAGGGCTCCACCATCGGGCGCAGATGAAACGTGAAGACGATTCTATCGAGCGACGCCATCTGCTCGTCGCTTGACGGGTGCTTCTGCTCAAACTCCTCCAGCTGCGCCGCGTTCCACTGCCACGCCTGCTCGATCGCCGCCGCGTCATGCAGCGCCAACAGCAGCCGCAGAAAATCGCGGAACGATTTGGCGACCGGATGCACGCAATTCTCCCGCCCGTTCATCGGGCTGACGGCAAACACCGTCTCCCCGAAGCCGCGCACAAAGCAGAAGTGGATCCCGTCCACCCCGCTCCGGCCAAACACCCGCGCGCCCTTCGGCGTACAGAAATACGGCTCAAACGGCTCGTCCACCCGCATCACGCCCAGCGGCGCAAGATCGACATCCGTTTTCAAAAATTGGCGGTAGGTCAGCTTCGTCATGCATCACGCCTCCCTCGGTTTCTTTCTTCCATTGTACACAAAATTTCCAAAATTTCAACCGCCCGCGGCCAGAAGCCGGTTGACAAGGCCGCCGGAAGTTTCTATAATCCAGTTAGACTTCTTAAACCATTTCCGTCTGCATTGCACCGCAAAAACGCGCGGCAGCAGACCACAGGAGGCATGAGCCATGAAATATGTTCCGATGCAGACCGGCATGTGGGCGGTGTTTTCCGCCTCGTTCCGGAAAAATCTCATATCCGTTTTTGGTCTGGACGCCAAAGCGGCGCGCGATGTGACCGCAAACGCAAAGCGAAAATACGCGCAGATTTTAAAGGAGCTTCCGGACTTCGAACCGGGCGACCGGTTTCTCATGAATATCGTCAGCTGCACGATGCTGGGCGCGTTTGTTCTGAGCATGCCCGAGCGGCCGGATGTGGAGCGGTTGACGGTCTATTACGAACAGTCCATGATGACCCCCGCCATGCGCCTTTTCTGCCGCAAAAGCGGAAGCAGCCGGTTTTCGCCCAAAAATCTCACAGCCATGCAGTTTACCGCGCAGTTCCGCGCCGCTGACCGAAACCCGTATTCCTGGAATATGGACTATCTTCCCTATGCGGACGGCTCCGGCTTTGAAGCGCGCTTCACGGCCTGCGGCATCTGTCAGCTGATGAAAAAGCTCGGGCTCTATGACCTCACGCCCGCCCTGTGCCATCTCGACTACCCCATGACCGAAACCGGCGGCACAACAAAATTTGTCCGGGAGTATACCCTGGCCTCCGGCGGCCCCTACTGCGACTGCGGCTATCGCAAGGTATAAGCGGACACGAAACGGAACAGACGCAGCTCGTCCGCGACCGGCAGAAGAAATCCCGCGTTCGACGCGTCGCACGAAGAATATAGAGAAACCCCCGGTTTTACCTAATCTCATTAAGATAAGCAACAGCCCAGATCTTCAGCTTGAACGGTCTGGGCTGTTTTGCAAATATTAAAAAA
>CAKUNY010000050.1 GCA_934668605.1 uncultured Oscillospiraceae bacterium
AGATGTGCCCTTTAAAGGATTTTTAGGCCCTTCCTCGAAACCGGCAGGCTGACTAGGATACTGCGCCATCGTTCGCCAGGCAGCAGAGCAAAGGCGCCCATACCGCGAGGCTTCGCATATTATACCATGTTTTCAGTGTATATACAAGTTCGTATTCAAGAATATTCTATGAACGAGCGTAAGAAAAAGACCCTCCTCCAAAGAAGAGAGTCCATTTGCTATTTGGTTAACATAACTTATACTGCGTAGGGGTCGATGCCCACATCGACCCGGCAAACAAAACCGATTTTATGGAAAATTCAGGCGAATTCGTAACTTTCTAAAGGGGCGATGTGGGCATCGCCCCCTACGCACAGCCGGGAAAATTGCAATTTGGGTAAAAGGTTCCGACCGTCAGCGTCAGCACTCGCGAATCGCGAGCTTCATGGAGAGCTCCTTTAAAAAGTCGGAATCCTCGAACGCGCTGAGCGCTTCGATGGATTTCTGCGTCTCCTTTTCAATGAGCCGCGAGCACGCGCCCACGCCGTAGAGCCGGACAAACGTGTTTTTGTTTTCGTCCATGCCGGTGGCCTTGCCCATCTTGCCGGAGTCGCCGAGGACGTCGAGCATATCGTCTCTCGTCTGGAACGCAAGGCCGAGCGCTTCGGCGTACTGGTCTGCCGCGTCCAGCTGCTCCTGCGTGCCGCCCGCGGCAACCACGCCGAGCTGGCAGGCGGCGGAAATGAGCGCGCCGGTCTTGAGCCGGTGGACGGTGTAGATTTCCTCCTCTGTCAGAACGAGCTGTTCGCCCGCCAGATCCAGAACCTGCCCGCCGACCATGCCGCACTCTCCCGCGCGCGCGGATAACAGCGCAACGGCCTTCCCGATTCTCTCCGCCGGAAGCTCCGCCATTGCGAGCTCGCCGAACGCTGCGGTCAAAAGCGCGTCTCCTGCCAGCACGGCGTTGGCTTCGCCGAAGACCTTGTGGTTCGTGAGCCGTCCGCGCCGGTAGTCGTCGTTGTCCATGCACGGAAGATCGTCGTGGATGAGGCTGTACGTGTGTACCATCTCGATGGCCGCCGCAAAGGGCATCGCCTTTTCCATATCGCCCCCGCACACACGGCAGAACTCCAGCGTCAGAATCGGGCGGATGCGCTTGCCTCCGGCGAGCAAACTGTAGCGCATGGCGTCAAAAAGCTGCTTCTGCGGTGCGTCTTCGGTAAAGAGGGTCTGCAAATAGTCCTCTACGGTTTTCTGGTAGTCTGCCATTACGTCTTTAAACATCATCGCGTTCATACTCCGTTTCTGCCGGTGTGCCGTCGGCGGTTTTCATCAGCTTGACGACCTCAAGCTCCGCTTGATCCAAAAGCTTTCCGCAGGTGTCGACCAGTGCCGTTCCCTCCTGAAAAAGCTTGAGCGCGTCCTCCAGCGGCACATTTCCCTGCTCGAGCTGACGGACGATTTCGTCGAGCCTCGTGATCGACTGCTCAAAGCTCTGTGATTTCTTTGCCATGTCGTTCCTCCTGCGTTTTGATCACGGAAGCGGTGATGCTTCCGGAACTTAATTTTACGGTAACCTGCTGTCCGGCGCTTACCTGCTCTGCGCGCTGCACGACGCGGCCATCTTCGGTCAAGACCACGCTGTAGCCGCGCGCAAGCACTTTGAGTGGACTCAGCGCGTCCAGCTTTGCCGTCAGATGGATAAACCTTCGCTTCTGCGCTTCCTGATTGCGCTGCATCGCCGCGCCGAGCCGCTGTGCGCTGTGATCCAGCAGCAGCCGCTTTTCGTTTACATAATTGATTGGCGATTGCAGCACCCTTCGGCTTTTGAGGCCGTCGAGCGTCTTCCGGTCGAGCTTGAGCTGCTTCTGCATCGCCTGCGCCATGCGCTTTTGCGCGGTGAGCAGATACGCGCGAAAATCGTTCTGGTCGGGCGCGACGAGCTCTGCCGCGTTCGACGGCGTTGCCGCGCGCACATCGGCGACAAAATCCGAAATCGTCACGTCCGGCTCATGCCCGACCGCGCTGACGACCGGAATCCCGGACGCGAAAATCGCCCGCGCCACGCGCTCATCGTTGAACGCCCAGAGATCCTCCATCGAGCCGCCGCCGCGCCCGGTAATGATCACATCCGCCACCTGATACTTGTTCGCGTAACGGATAGCTCCGGCAATTTCCGCGGGAGCTTCCACGCCCTGCACGCGCACGGGAAGGATCACGACCTTGCTCAGGGGATACCGCTTTCCCAGAATCCGCAGCATGTCCATGATGGCAGCGCCCGCGCCGGAGGTGATGATGGCGATCCGGTGCGGAAACGGCGGGAGCGGCTTTTTATATTTCGCGTCAAAGAGCCCCTCGGCAGACAGCTTCGCTTTGAGCTGCTCAAAGGCGACATACAGATCGCCGATGCCGTCGGGCGTTAAGTCGCTGCAATAGAGCTGATACGCGCCGTCTCGCGGGAAGACGGTGATTCTTCCCATCGCGAGCACCTTCATGCCGTTTTCCGGCCGGAACCGGAGCCGCCCCGCGCTCGAGCGGAACATCACGCAGCGAAGCGCGCCGCCCGCGTCCTTGAGGGTAAAATAGTGGTGCCCCGAGGGGTAAATTTTATAGTTGCTGAGCTCGCCCCGGATGCAAAGACCCGTCAAAAGCTCGTCCGTGTCCATGAGGCCTTTGATATACTCGTTGACCTGACTGACGTCTAAGATCTGTCTTTCCATCGCTACACCCCTTGCAGCCACGTCAGAACGGCGATGCCCATCGCGTTGTCGGTGGAATATGCGGGCGGCGCGAAAACCGCGTCAAAATCCTTGCAGCTCTCGCGAAGCTGAGAATTGGACGCGACGCCGCCGGAAAACACGACCGGAAAGCCTGGATACTTCTTTAACGCCTCGCGCGTGACAGAAACGATGCACGAGCAGATGCAGTTGAGCACATACCTTGCCGTATCAGAAGGATCGTGGTTTGCGTCATAAAACGCGTGCATTTTGTTCTCTAAACCGGAGAACGAAAACGTCAGATCGTTGAGCTTGACTTTAAAGCGCTCGCGGCAGCCAGAGTCACGGCTGAGCCGGTCAATTTCCTTACCAGACGGGAAGCGAAGGCCGAGCGTATTTCCCGTCCGGTCAATGAGCTGCCCGGCGGAAATGTCCTGGGTGCCGCCGATTTTCTCGGCGTTGACGTTTTTATTTCCGGGCGTGACGAGTAAAAGCTCCGTCGTACCGCCCGATAAGTGCCAGGCCAGATGCGGCGTCTGCATCAAATCCATGCGGCCGGACGACCAGCAAGCTGCCGCAATGTGCCCCTGCTGGTGGGAAAAGGCGTAGAACGGGACATCCAGAACGGTCGCCAGATTCCGCGCCTGACTCTCGCCCGCGAGAAAGCACGGCATATACGAGCCCTCGACGGCTCTTGGTCTGGTCGAAGCGCCGACGGCTCCGATCTCATCTCTCGGAAGATCCTCAAAAAGCTGCGCAAGTAATTCCGGCAGGCGCTTGACATGCGAAAACAGCGCGTCCGACTGCCGAAGCCCCAGCTCTCCTTCTTTGACATCCAAAAGACGTGAGCAGTTTTTACCGCTCACGCCGTCAAATGCAGCAGCCGATGTGGTGTAGTTGCTGGTATCCAGCCCCAGAACCATCATTGCGCCATGCCCTCCCGGGCAAATTTCCCGAGAATGCCGTTGACAAAGGACACGACGTCCTCGTCTTCATACTTTCTGGTCAGCTCGACCGCCTCGCTGATGGCGGCAGCCGTCGGTACATCCTGCTCATGCTCGCACTCGTACATCGCGACCTCCATGACCGCGACGGCGACCTTGGAGATGCGGCCAAGACTCCAGCCGATGGCGTTTTTCTCAATGAAGCCCGCCAGCTTCTCGCGCTCGCGCTCCACGCCGTGGACAACGCCCGCGAGATATTCCGCCTGCTTGCCGGACGGGCGCTCGGCGTAAATTTCGGTTTCCGAGGCCAGAGACGGATAGTAATCCGGATCCATCAGAAGGTTCATCGCCTCGTCGGCGGTGAGGCCTCTAAAGTTCATTTCATAGACAAGGTGGCAGGCAATCTCTCGTGCGTTCGATCTGGTCATTACAGTTCTCCTTCGCCGCAAAGCGCAGCGTTCTCTCTCAAAATGATTCTCTATTATACAGGAAATCGCGACAGAAATAAACCCTTTGTCTCAACCGGCAAAGGGTTTATTTTGGGGTTACTTTTTGGTTTCCTTCGGCAGCGCAATGCCGCAGACGGTCACGTTGACCTCGCCGACGGTGAGCCCGGTGACAGACTCGACGCTGGACTTGACGTTTTCCTGTACGTTTCTGGCAAGCTCAAAAATGTTCTGGCCGAACTTGGAGACAACGTCGCAGTCGATGCGCAGCGCGCCGTCTTCCGTGGTGGAAAGGCGCACGCCCTTCGAAAGCGTCTTCATGCCGAGCATTTCGGCGATATCGGTTCCGATCGTGCTGCTCAGACCGCAGACGCCTTCGACCTCCAGAACGGCCATACCGGTCACGGACGCGACAACGTCCTCTGAAATCTGAATGGAGCCATTCTCCATCTCCTGGGTAAAGTATTCTTTGTTTTCCGCCATTGTATTACCTCCGGATTTCGGTGCTTATGCGAACATTGTACCACAAACTTCCGGAATTTCAACTGTTTTTCACTGCGCTTTTACTTCGATCACGCGAACCTGCGACAAATCGTAATCTGTCTGCGAGGTCACGACGTCGGAAATGAGCGCCACATCGGCGGTCGACAGGCCTTCGGCCGGGGCGGAAACTGCGACGCTGACCGTATCGTCCGCCATGTAGGTCACGCAGTCGGTAAAGCCCTTGGCGATGATCAGGCTCTCGATCTGTGCCTCGCTGAGCGCCGCGCCGACAATGCGGTTTAAGGTCTGCGAAGCGGTGTCGCCCACCGTTGTTCCCTCGTCATAGGCGATCGTCTCTTCCAGGAGCTCGACCGCACTGTCCCGCGAGGACTGCCGGCTCAGGCGCATCTGCGCAAAGTAATCGTCCGTCGTGCCTGCGCTTGTGTCCAGAGAGACAGGCTCGGCCGCGTCCTCCATCTGTAGCGTCGCCTCTCCCATCACCTGCTCGGCGTTCAGCGTGTCGGTCAGATCCGGCGTTTTCTGCCGGTTGTTATACGACCAGTTGAGATACACGCCCGCGCAGATGAACAAAAGCACCGTTGCAATGACCGCGTTTCGTTTCCAGATTTTCATGTTTGCTCCTCCTATTGCCGTTTCATTTTGATGACGCTGATTTTATCGCTTCCAAGCCCCGTCAGGGCGGAAACTGCTTGGATAACGCGCAGCTGCACCGCCGCGCTGTCTGCCCCGTCGCACACGACGACGGCTCCGAGATAGGGTGCGTGTTTCGTTTTCGTAACGACGGGCGCTTTCTGCGCGGCCTGCGCGGAGGAAAAGACCGTCGTCTCCTCGCGCGTGTCGCCGGAGGTGCGCGTGTCCGTCTGATAGAACGTTTCGTCAGTTCCGGAGGTTGTGAGCATCAGCTCCACGCGCCCGACGCCGTCCATGCTGGAAAGCAGCCGTTCGAGCTGCGCCTGCGTGTCCGTTTCTTCTCCGCTCTGCGCCTGTGTGGTTTTTGCCTCTGCTGCCGGTTCTTTTTTGCCGGACGGCCACAGAAGAAGCAGCGCGCCAAGCCCCAGAATCAGAAGCGGCAGCCGCCAGGTTTCAATTGCGCGCCGTACTTTCAGTCCCCACTTTTTAAGATCCGGGGGTTTTATTCGTTCGTCCACGTCTGCTGCTCCTTCCCGATGGCAAGGTTTTCTTCGATGTACCGCGTCAGGCTCTGTCGTTGCATCTCGCTAAACGAACCTGTGATCCGAACGGCGGCGGGATACGGATACGAGGCGTCCTCCGCTACCGTCACGTCGATTGCGACCGCAAGGCCAAGCTCCTGCGCTTTGTCCCATATATATGCTTCCGTTTTTTGCTTTATGATGGCTTGAAGCGCCTCGCGGTTTCGGATTTCCACGCCGGTTCTCGCCTCCTCCGCCGCAATGCGCATTCTGGAGAGCTCCTCCGCAACATCCTCCAGCGCCCAGCCAGCCAGACCCGAGAGCGCTGTCATTGCAAGAAACATCCCGCAAAGAAGCGAACAAATGCTTTTCATCCGCCCCTTGGGCACAAGCGCGCGCACGAGAGAACACAAAAGAGCCGCCGCGCAGAGGGAAAACAAATATCTTCGAACCGCATCCATCATCCGTTCACCGCCTTCAAGAAGCACGCCGCCGAGACAAGGCTCATCCACAGAGCGCTCGCCGCGATGGCCAGCATGTAGCCCATAGCGGAGGCGAGATTGGACATCAGCGCCGCTTGCGGCTTCAGAACCGCGCCGTCTGCGATCGCGCCCGCGAGCTTCAGCGCCAGATAGAACGCCCCCAGCCGCAAAAACGGCGCGATCGCCATCGAAATAACTGCCAGGATCCCGAACGCGCCCGCCGCACTTCGGATGAGCCCGGCGCCCGCCAGCAGCGATGCAGACGCGTCGGACAGCATCGAACCTACGACCGGAACCATCCCGGAAAAAGCCGCCTGCGCCGCTTTGAGCGCAAGCGTATCCGCCGAGCCCGTCAGTACGCGGCTGATGGAAAGATACGCCGTAAATACCGCGCAAAGTCCCTTGATCAGAAGGCAGAGCGCCCGCCCGCCAAGCTCCCGGATCTTTCCGAGCCCGCCGCCGTCCGCCGCGCATTCGGCCGCGGAAAGGAGAATATAGACATATACGAGCGGGATGAGAACGCCGGAGGCAAGCTTCGTAAGAAGGCTCATCGCAAACGAGCCGCCCGCCAGGAGCGTCCCCGCGCTGACGCTTCCGCCGGATGCCGCTAAACTTGACGACAGAACCGGAAGCAGCAGCGCCGTAAAGTCCGAAATTTTTGTCACCGTCTCGCGCGCAAGGCCGATCATGGACGAAACGTCCCTCGTGCAAAGCGCCGTGATGGCAAACGCGCCGGCAAGCTGCGCCGGAAGCTTCATGCCGGCATCCTCCTGCGCCCCGGAAGCAAACGCGCACAGCATCGCCGCCGCGAGCACCTTACCGGCCGAAAACAGCGCGGGCTTCAGCGCCAGACCCGCCCCGGAAATCGCGCCCGATACGATGCGCCAAAGCTCCTTTCCAAAGTCCCCGGCGGACGTGGGCGACACATCCGATAATGCCTCGCGCGTTTCTTCGTCCAGCGCCTGCTCCAGATTTTCTGCGCCAAAGGTCAAATCGGGCTCTGCCGGCTCCTGCGCGCGAGCGGGCAGCATCAAGGAAAGCAGCACCAACGCCGCAAGTATGATCCTTCGCATCAGCCGCCTCCCAGCTCCTGTAGTAGCTCCAGAAGCATTGCCGCAAGCGGCAGCCCCGCGCAGAGGCAGAGCACCGTCCCGCACAGCTCGACCATCTTCCCAAGCGCTCCCTGCCCCGCATCCTGACAGAACGCGCCCGCGATCTGTCCTAAAACCGCGATAGCGACGGTTTTGAGAAGCGGCGAAAAGACGGCAGAGGAAAGCCCCGTGTAAGACAGCAGCTTCTCGAAAAATTCCAGCACCGGAGACAAGAGCCCCAGCGCCGCAATCGCCGCGCCCGCCGCGCACAAAACGGAGATCGCGAGCGAGATTGCGCCCTCCTGCGGCTTTAAAACCGCGCACAGAAGCGCGCAAACGATGCTGCACGCGGCAATTTTCGCATACGTGTCCATACCCTAAAACCGGAAGAGCGTTTTGACCAGATCAAAAAGCTCCGCGATTCGCTGCACGACGATCATCAGAACAACGACGAGCCCGGCAAGAGACGTCATCGTCGCCTGCTCCTCGCGCCCCGAGCGCACAAGCACCTGGTTGAGAATTGAGACAATGATGCCGACGGCGGCAATTTTAAAAATCAGATCAATTTCCATCGTTACAATAAGATCACGGCCAGCGCGAGTCCCGCGCAGATACCGATCGTTTCATAGCTTCTGCACCGGGCGCGCTTTTGCGCCTGCAATTGCAGAAGAACGGATGTAATACTTCCCTTCGCGCGCTCGATGGCGGCAAGCTGAGACTCCAGGTCAAACCGCCCGAGCCCCTGCGCCAGCCCATAGAGCGCCTGCACGGTATCCTGCCCCAGTGAAAGTCCGGGGGACGCCTGAAAGCCCCGCTTGAACGAAACGGGAACCGTGCATCCCGGCGGGACAGACAGCGCGCGTCCGGCGGCCTCAAAAAACGCGGCAACGTCCCTTTGCCGGCAGGAAGCCAGCATGGAAAACAGCTGCGGAAGCGGCGTGAGCCTTGCCGAAAGCTCGGCCTGCATGAAATCCAGCGCCCATAAAAGCCCTTCCAGCTGCGCGCACTGCCGCCGCACCCCGCGCGCAAAGCCGAAGCCGACGAGGCTTGCCGATACGGTAACGAGCGCTGCGCCGAGAAGCTTCAGCATACGTCCGCCTCCCGCACGAAAAACTGCCTGTCCGGCCGCAAGACAAGATAACGCCTGAAAATCCCGAGGGACAAAAGCTCCCGGTATAGAGGCCGCGCGGAAAGCTCCCGCGCATCCTTTGCATGCGCCGTAGCCAGAAGCCGCACACCGCAGTAGCTGATCTGCTCCATCGCCGTTACATCCTGCCGCGCCGTAATTTCGTCTGCCGCGATCCACGTGGGGCTCATCGCACGCAGAAGCAGCATCATGCCCTCGCTTTTTGGAACGCCCGTCAAAACGTCCGTCTGCGGCCCGAGGTCAAACTGCGCCCCGGATTCGGTCATCGCGGAAATTTCGCCCCGGTCGTCGCAGACGCACACGCGCTCGCCTGATGAAGACAGGGCGCGGATGCACGCGCGAAGAAGCGTTGTTTTTCCCGCGCCGGGCGCGCCGAGAATGAGGCAGGAACCGGTGAGACTCGGAAGAAGCGATTTTTCATCCAGCCGGATATCTCGCGCAAAGCGGATGCAAAGCGAGCTGACGAAGCTGTATCCCGCCATCTGCCCGTCTTTGACGGCGGCTTTGCCGCAAACGCCGATGCGGTGCCCGCCGGGAAGGGTCACATAGCCCTGCCGGAGCGCGTCCTGAAAGGCATGTGCCGAATAGCTTGTCGCGCGCTGCAAAATTCCGTCCAGCTCGCCCGGGCGCACAAGCCCGGAAAGCTGCCGCTCCCGCCCGTTTTCCAGCACCGACGGAGCCTGCCCCACGCGCAGCCGGAGCTCCTGTACATCGGAAAAATCCAGCGCCCGGAGGCTTCCCGGAAGCACGTCCATAATCTGCTGAAATGCTGCCATCTGCATCCCTCCCACCACAGTCTATTGGGTGTCCGGCCAAAATATACCGCAGGTGGCTGTGTTTTTCCCGTAACCTCCCTACTTCTTTTGTCGGTTTTTGCTCTTGCAAGCGGCATGCGTTTCCGGTATAATGAAAAAAACTTTTTTCTTCGAGGCATTGCTATGACATTACAGGAATTTTTCACGGAGCATCCGAAGGCCGCGCTCGGGTTTTCCGGCGGCGTGGACTCTTCGTATCTGCTCTATGCCGGAATAAAAGCCGGCGCGGATATCCGTCCGTACTTCATCAAGACCGCCTTCCAGCCGGAATTCGAGCTGGAGGACGCAAAGCGGCTCTGCGCGCAGCTTGGCGCGGAGCTCCATATCATCGAGCTTGATGCGCTGGCAAATCCGGACGTGGTCAAAAATCCGGCGAACCGCTGCTATTACTGCAAGACGGGGCTCTTCGGCGCGTTGCAGGCGCGGGCAAAAGCAGACGGATACACCGTTCTTCTCGACGGCACGAACGCCTCGGACGACGCGGGCGACCGCCCGGGCATGCAGGCGCTTTCCGAGATGTCGGTTCTCTCCCCGCTTCGCCTGTGCGGCCTTACGAAAGCGCAGATCCGGGAGCTCTCCCGCGAGGCAGATCTTTTTACCTGGGATAAGCCCGCGTACGCCTGTCTTGCCACCCGCGTCCCGACCGGGGAGGCCATCACCGAATCGCTTCTTGCGCGTGTGGAGGGAGCGGAGCAGGCGCTGTTTTCGCTCGGCTTTACGGATTTTCGGGTGCGGGTGTTCCATGACGCGGCGCGCGTGCAGCTGAAGCCCGCGCAGATGCAGCAGGCACTCAGCCGCCGGGCGGAGATTTTAGAGAATCTGAAGCCTTATTTTGATACCGTCCTTCTGGACTTGAACGGGAGGTAAGCATGGAACAGGCGGAAATCAGGGCGCTTTTGCAGGCCGTTTCGACGGGTGAACGCTCCGTTGACGACGCGCTTTTACAGCTCAAGGAAGCGCCGTTTGAGGATCTCGGCTTTGCAAAATTGGATCATCACCGCGCGCTGCGGCAGGGCGCGGCCGAGGTCATTTACGGCGCGGGCAAAACGCCGGAGCAGATTTTAAAAATCACGCAGGCCATGCTCGCCCACGGCCAGAAAACTGTCCTCATCACGAGGCTTTCAAAAGAGGCAGCGGAATTTTTAACACCCCAGCTGCCGCTGACCTACCACGAGCTTGGAAGCGTCGGCATTGCGGGCTCGATGCCGGAGCCAACCGGGCGCGGAACCATCGTGATCGCCACCGGCGGCACCAGCGACCAGCCCGTCGCGGAGGAAGCGGCTTTGACGGCAGAGGCCCTCGGAAACCGGGTCGTGCGGCTCTACGATGTGGGTGTGGCGGGGCTTCACCGGCTGCTGTCGCACACAGATGATGTCATGCGCGCGCAGGCGATCGTTGCGATTGCGGGCATGGAGGGTGCTTTGGCAAGCGTCATTGGAGGCCTTGCCGACTGCCCGGTTATCGCCGTTCCGACAAGCGTGGGCTATGGCGCTTCATTTGGCGGCATGGCGGCGCTTCTTGCAATGCTCAACTCCTGCGCCAGCGGCGTGAGCGTTGTGAACATCGACAACGGCTTTGGCGCCGGATACCTGGCCAGCATGATCAACCACATCGGAACTGGCTGCTCAAAAAGCTGACGCTTTTTAACAGGGGAGATTTTCATTTTATTTCGTGTCTGCGGACGCGAAACTCTACGAGGTTTTTTCATGAAAGCTATATACTTGGACTGCTCGATGGGGGCGGCGGGCGATATGCTGATGGCGGCTTTCTACGAGCTGCTGGACGATAAACAGGCGTTTCTGGACACCATGCGCGGCCTTGGCCTTCCCGGGATTGAAATTTCCGCCGAGTCTGCCGTGAAATGCGGCATTACCGGCACGCACATGAAGGTGCTCGTCCACGGCTCGGAAGAGCTCGACCTCCTTCACGAGCATCTGCATGAACACGCGCACGGCCACGAGCATACGCACGAAGACGAGCACCATCACCACACAGGACTGCATGAGATCGAGCATCTGCTCTCGCATCTGGCGCTTCCGCAGGCGGTACGCAGTGATGCGCTGGCGGTCTATCGCCGGATCGCCGAAGCGGAATCGAAGGTACACGGAAGCCTGGTCGATCAGATCCATTTCCACGAGGTCGGCACGTTGGATGCCTTAGCGGACGTGGTAGGCGTGTGCCTTCTCATGCATCTTCTTGCGCCGGACGCGGTCTACGCGTCGAATGTGCATGTCGGCTGTGGGCAGGTCCGGTGCGCGCACGGCATTTTGCCGGTTCCGGCGCCCGCAACGGCGCTTTTGCTGGAAGGCGTCCCCATTTACGGCGGCGCGATACAGGGCGAACTCTGCACGCCGACGGGCGCGGCGCTGCTGACGCATTTCGTCACAAAATTCGGCGCTATGCCAGCCATGCGGCTTGTGAAATCCGGCTACGGCATGGGAACGAAGGACTTCCCTGCCGCAAACTGCGTGCGCGCGATGCTGGGAGAACTGGACGCGCCGACGGAGGAAATTTTAGAGCTCTCCTGCAATCTCGACGACTGCACCGGAGAGGTCATCGGCTTTGCGATGGAGCGGCTTTTGGACGCGGGCGCGCTGGACGTGTATTGGACGAACGTCGGCATGAAGAAAAATCGCCCGGGGATTTTGCTCACGTGCATGTGCCGCCCGCTTGATCGCGAAAAAATGGTCGAGCTTCTCTTCCGGCACACGACGACGCTCGGCGTGCGCGAAGCCTCCTTCCGCCGCTATACGCTCTCGCGCGAGAGCCGGACGGTTCAGACACCAAACGGCGATGTCCGCGTCAAGGTATCGACCGGCTACGGCGTCACGCGCGAAAAGCCGGAATTTGAAGACCTCGCGAAAATTGCCCGGGAAACCGGAAAGAGCCTACTTGATCTTCAAAAAAGCATCTGAATAGAAAGCGCCGCGGCTCACAGACGCCATGTGAACCGCGGCGTTTCTTTCCAAAATGCAAAACCCGCGCAATCCTGCTCCGGACTGCGCGGGTGATTTTATGCCTTTGGGTGATACTTGTTATAGACGGATTTCAGGTTCTGCTTGACGAGGTGCGCGTAGACCTGCGTGGAGGAAATGTCGCTGTGGCCGAGCATCTCCTGAATGGAGCGGAGGTCCGCACCGTTCTCGAGCAGATGGGCGGCGAAGCTGTGCCTCAGGGTGTGCGGCGTGATGTCCTTGTCGATCTGCGCCTTCTCCTGATAGAACTTGATGATCTTCCAGAAGCCCTGCCGGCTCATGCGCTCGCCGGAGACATTCACGAACAGCGAATGCTCCGAGGGATTCGCCAGCATCTTGAGCCGCACGTCGTCAATGTAGGTATGAAGCGCCTGCACGGCCTCTGGATAGAGCGGAATAATTCTCGTCTTCCCGCCGGACTCGCAGCGGATAAAGCCGCCCGTGATGCTCACGTCGTCAATATTGAGGTTGATGAGCTCGCTGACACGGATGCCGGTCGCGTACAGAACCTCGAGCATCGCCTTGTCGCGGCAGCCCTTCATATCACTCGTGCGCGGCTGCTCTAAAAGAAGCTCGACCTCTTTTCCGGTCAGGATCTGCGGAAGCTTCTTTTCTGCCTTCTCGACCTTGATGTTATGTACCGGGTTTTTCTCGATCTCGTCTTCCGAGAGCGCAAACAGATACAGGCTCTTGAGCGAGGCCAGGCATCTGGACACCGTCGCCGGAGATTTTCCGATCGAGTGAAGCCACTGCATGTACGCGCTCACGACGCTCTGGTCAGCGTCCAGCACGTCGACGTCAATGCCGGACAGATATGACGCGTACTGCCGGATGTCCCGCATGTAAGACGAGACGGTGTTGGCAGAGGCGTGTTTGGTGTGGATCAAATAATCCTCGTATCTGGCAATGATGTTGTCCATGACTCTGACCTTCCAAACTTGCAGCGATCTTGCAGCAC
>CAKUNY010000051.1 GCA_934668605.1 uncultured Oscillospiraceae bacterium
TAAAGCCGCGCGCACACAACGCCGATGGGAACCGCCCACAAGATGAGATCGAGCACATCGTCCTGCGTGAGCCCGAAGGTTTTTGCCCGGTAAAGCATGCAGAAAACCGCCAGCAGAAAGCCGCAGGCAATGATGATGCCGTACCAGTAGATCTCTTTTCCGAAGATCGTAAAGGCGACGGGACTGGGGTCTACCGTGATGCCCAGATTCGGAAAGGAGATCGGTGACGTCAGAAACATTCTTTATTCCTCCTCGCGCTTCGGCGTGATGACCGACAAGAACGCCTGTTCTTCTTTGACGTTCTCGCGGATGAATTGTTCCACATCCTCCGCCGTCACACCCGCGTAAATTTCCGGATAGTCAAAATACTCCGCGCCGTCGAAGTAATACGCGCACATGCGGTAGCATGTGCCCTCGAAGCCGTCGAGCTCGCGGAGCCTGCGCCCGGTGACGGATTTTTTGAGCCGCGCGAGAAGCGCCCGGTCGATGCCGGTTTCCAAAACGCGCGCTGCCTCCAGGAGAACCTCCCGCAAAATGCGCTGCGGCTCTTCGCTGTCTCCCGAGAGCTCCAGAAGCGCCATGCCCTTCATGCGCTCATAGTCGACGGAAAAGTCCGCGTCAATGACGTTTTCATCGTACAGCTTCTGATAGAGCTTCGACGACTCGCCGACAAGAATTTCCCCCGCAAGCTCTCCGATGAGCTCCATGCGCATCGCCTCCGCGCCGCGCCCCGCGTCCGGGCAGCGAAAGCCGATGGCAAACGACGGCATGGAAATTTCCATCTGCTTTTCGATCGTGCGCGTCTTGACCTCCGCGGGCTCCGGCGCGCCGTAGCACCGCTCCAGCTGCGGCCTGCATCCTTCCGGCGTCTGCTTTCTTACCTGCTCAATGACGCTTGCCGCGTCCACGTCTCCGATGACGCAGACGATGAGGTTTGAGGGGTCATAGAACGCACTGTGGCAGAGCGTTAAGGTATCCGCCGTAATTTCTTCGATGCTCTCGACTGTGCCCGCGATATTATTTCGCACGGGGTGGTTCTGATACATGACGCGGAACAGATTTTCCATCACGGCAGAGTCCGCGCTGTCTTCATACATTTTGATTTCCTGCGCGATGATGCCGCGCTCTTTCTGAACGCTCTGCTTGGTAAAATATCCGGTCGTGACCATGCGAAGAAGAATCTCAAGGTTCTCTTCCAAATGCTCCGTGCACTCGACGTAGTAGGCCGTCATGGTGTAGCTCGTAAAGGCGTTGTTCGCGCCCGCATATTTGGCAAATTCCTGCATGGCGTTTCCTTCCGGGAGATCGAACATCTTGTGCTCAAGATAGTGCGCAACGCCCTGCGGCGTTTCATATTTTTTGCCGTTCAGGATAAATTCCGCGTCAATAGAGCCATAGTCCGTCGCGGCGAACGCGTACCGCTTGGCAAAGCCCGGCTTTTCCATGACGCGGACGAGAAGGCCGTTCGGGAGCCTTTCTTCAAAATAGTGCTCGCCGAGCTTCGGAAAGTCCTTTCGTATCATGCCGTCACCCCCTCGAGCGCGTAGATCGTATCGAGCCGCAGCTCCCGGATTGCCTCTGCCGCCTCCTGCTTCGTCACGCGCGCAATCGCGTCTGCGAGGTCTTTCATCGTGCCGTCTTGTTCCAGAAGAATCTGACCCATATAAAAGTCATCGAGCCGCCCGGGGCTGTCCATTCCGATTTTGAGATCGGAGACGAGATAGCCTCTGGCCGATTCGAGCTCCTCGTCCGTGATATCGCCCCGCTTGCACGCATCGAGCTGCCGGAGGATCTCCTGTTTTGCCGTCTCGAGCTTCGAGAATTCCACGCCCGAGCTCACGCTCAGAACGCCCTTGAACTTTTCAAACGACGCGCTTGCGTAATAGCACAGGGACATCTTTTCGCGCACGTTTGTAAAAAGCTTGCTCGTTGCGCCGCCGCCGAAGACCGTCGCCGCCAGAACCAGCGCCGGATAGCGGGGGTCTTTGGCCGTGATGTCGGTAAAAAAGCCGAGGCTGAGCTTTCCCTGCGTCACGTCCAGCTTTTCCGTCTTCTCCTGCACCGGGCGTGCTTCGGGCGCGGGCGTGGTTCCGACGGGGACGAAGCTTTCCGTGCGCGGAAGCCCGGAAAGCGCAGCTTGCAGCACCTTTGTGACCGCCTCCTGCGGCAGGCTTCCCATATAAAAGAGCTCCACCCGGCTCGTCGCGAGCATGTCCCGGTAGTGCGCATATAAGCTCTGCGCCGTGATTTCCTGCAAGTCCTCGGGCTCTCCGATGCGGGGAATGCCGTAGGGCTGCCCGGCGCACATGGTGCGGATGAGCTGCGAGGCCGCATAGCTCCGCTTGTCGTTGATGCGCGCGAGCATCGCGTTTTCCAAGTTCAGCTTCTCGCTTTCGACGACTGCGTCGGAAAACGCGCCGTTTTCCAGCCGGGGCTTTAGCAGCAGCTCCGCCAGAAACGCCATCACGGGCGCGAAGACCGGCTCGTCCACGTATTCGTCCTGCACATAGTCGCAGTAAAACCCGACCAGCTGCACCTCGCCCTTTTTGCGCACGAGCGTGCCGATGCTCGCGCCGTAGAGCTCGTCTAATTTTGCGGAGATGGAGGCAATGTCCGGGCAGGTTTCGCTTCCGCGCAGCAGAACGCTCGGAATGAGCGCGTTTGCCGCCGCCTCCTCTTTTTTCATCGGCCGCAGAAGATTCAGACTAAAGCAGCCGGTCTTGAATTTGTCAGACTGCACCGCCGTGAGGTACACGCCGGGCAGGATTTGGCTTCGATGGTTCATTCTATCATCCTTATCTATCGCGTACAGTTTGTCACATCATACCATACAATGCGCAAAAAGTAAAACCGGAGGCGCAAAAACCCGCGTAAAAATTACTTGTTATTCCTGCGGTTTTCATGTAAAATGTATCATACGTTATTTTGGGCAGGTTTGCGCAATTGCGCGGCGCTGCTTCGAATTTTCGAAGGAGGACTATCATGCAGTGGATTGAAGTTTGCATCAAGACCACCTCGCAGGCCATTGAGCTGGTCGGAGAGCGGCTTACGATGCTCGGCTTCGACAGCTTTATTATGGACGATCAGGACGAGTTTCACGAGTTTCTGGAAAACAACAAGCAGTATTGGGACTACGTGGACGAGGGCCTGGAAAAGCAGATGCAGGGCTTGAGCCAGATCCGGCTCTACATCGAGGATTCTCCCGCCGCGCCCGAGACGATCTCCTATCTCAAAGACCAGCTGCGGCTTCTTCCGCAGCAGTATCCGACGATCGAGTTCGGAACGCTCGATGTGACGCTCGAGCACGTGAAGGACGAGGACTGGGAAAACAACTGGAAGCAGTATTATCAGCCGCTCAAAATAGGCAGTAAGCTTCTCGTCGTCCCCGAGTGGCTGCATCCGGAAAACCCGGAGCACCGCGTGGAGGTGCTGTTAGACCCCGGCATGATCTTCGGCACCGGCGCGCACGCGTCGACGCAGATGTGCATGGAAGAGCTCGAGCGGGCGATTCAGGGCGGGGAAGAGGTGTTAGACCTTGGAAGCGGCAGCGGCATTTTGTCCATCACGGCGCTTCTTCTCGGTGCGCAGCACGCCACGGGTGTGGACATTGACCCGAAGGCCGAGGACATTGCCCGGCAGAACGCCGCCATCAACCAGCTGGGGTCTGACCGTTTTACCGCGCTGACGGGCGATGTGATCGGCGATACGGCGATGATGGAAAAGCTCAAAAAGAGCTACGATATCGTCCTTGCAAATATCGTCGCGGACGTCATCATCCCCCTTGCGCCCGCCGCGGCAAGCTTTCTCAGCGAGGACAGCGTGTTCATCTGCTCCGGCATTTTAAATACGCGCCTTCCCGAGGTGCTCGCAGCTTTGGAAAAGGCGGGTATGCAGATTCTCTCGACCCAGCAGCAGGACGACTGGTGCCGCGTGACGGCCGCGCTGGCCTAAAGACGGGAGGCGACGCGATTTGCGCATTTTTTCCTACCGCAACAAACGCCTTCTCAAGCGGACGCTTCTGACCATACTTCTGGTGCTGCTTGGAATTGCGGCGCTCGTCGTCTGCCGGTTCATCTACGTCGGGCGCTTCGTGACCTACGACAGCTCCGGCGCGCACCTCGACTATGAGCAGCATCTGTCTGCAGCGCGTGCGCCTGAAGCGGCCGCTTCGGATGAGGATTTTTCGTTCGATACCGTGCTGGACGCGGCTTCAGACGAGGAGGATACGTCTTCGCAGACGGGAAAGCTCACCGGCTATTACATCACGACCACGATGATGGCAAAGGACATGGATGCGGTGCGCGCGGCGCTTTCTCAGATGGACGACTATAACGCCGTCATGATCGACGTCAAGAGCGTCTACGGAAGCTTCTATTACTCGACTGCCATCTCGGGCGCCGAGAAGGCGACAGTGATGGACATCAAGCAGGTCGACAGTCTCATCGCCGAGCTTGCGCAGCAAAAGGGCGTGACGCTCATCGCGCGCGTCCCGGCATTCTCTGACCCCGAGTACTCCCTCAAGCATCAGTCGCAGGCATTGCCGCTCTATAACGGCGCTCTGTGGACAGACGAAAATAACTGCTACTGGATGAACCCCTACAGCAACGACGTGCAGGGGTATCTGACCTCCATCGCGTTAGAGCTATCCGGCCTCGGCTTCGACGAGGTTCTGTTCGATGATTTTTACTTCCCGGACTCCGACCGCATTTCCTGGACGGGAAGTGTCACAAAGCAGGAGGCGATTCTGGACGCGGCGGACAACCTGTCAGCCAACCTCTTGAACCAGTCCATCCGCCTGGATCTCGGCACGAGCGACCCCGAGGTTGCGCCCTATGCCAGCCGGGTCTTTATCAAGACGAATAACGCCTCGCAGATCGACTCCGACAAGGAGCTGCTCGCCGATGCGATCACAGACCCCGCGACACAGATCGTCTATCTCACCGACTCGCGCGACACCCGCTTCGACGCTTGCGGCGCCATGCGCCCGCTTTTAGACGAGACAGAATAATAGAATCCCGCCGCACCGATTGGCTTCGGTGCGGCGGGATTTTTATACAGATTACTTGTAAAGCGTACAGAATTTCCGTTCCCTGCGTAGGGGGCGATTGCGCACATCGCATTTCCCCGCATTCTCACAGGGGGGTGATTGCGTGCATTGCATTTCCCCGCATCCTCGTAGGGGGCGATGCCCACATCGCCCCAAGGGCACGAACGGATTTACCAGGGATTTCCGTAAAATCGGTGCAATTTGCCGGGTCGATGTGCTCAATCGACCCCTACGAACATTATGGAAGCAGCGTGTCATAGGGAACGTTCAGCGCAAGATGCAGCGCCTTATGCTTCCAGAATCGCCTCGGCGGTCAGAATGCCGTCGACGGCAGCGGACATGATGCCGCCCGCGTAGCCTGCGCCCTCGCCGCAGGGGTAGAGCCCGGCAATATCGGACTGCCGGTTTTCCCCGCGCAAGATCCGGACAGGGGACGAGCTTCTGGTCTCCGGCGCGGTCATGACGGCGTCCGGATTTGCAAAGCCGTGAAGCTTTCTGTCAAGCTCCGGAAGCGCGTTCTCTAACACACGCGTGATGCGCGCCGGAAGAACGTCGTGAAGATCGCAGAGCGTCACGCCGGGGCGATACGTCGGCTGAACGCTTCCAAGCGCCGCGCTCGGCCTGTGCGCGAGAAAATCTCCCACCAGCTGCGCGGGCGCGTGATAGTTTTTTCCGCCGGCTTCGAATGCCGCCCGCTCGAGCTGCTGCTGATACCGTACGCCGCCGAGCGTTCCCTTGTCCGGGAAATCCTCCGGGGTCAGCGTAACGAGAAGCGCGGCGTTTGCGTTCTGCCCGTCTCGCGCGCGGTTGCTCATGCCGTTTGTGACAACGCCGCCTTCTTCGGACGCCGCCGCGACCACGTAGCCGCCCGGGCACATGCAGAAGGTGTATGCGCTCGTGCCGTCCGGGAGCTTGACGTTCAGCTTATAGTCCGCCGCACCGAGCGCCGGATTTTCCGCAAACGCGCCGTACTGGCTCTCATTGATCATGCGCTGCGGGTGCTCGATGCGAACGCCCATCGAAAACGCCTTGGGCTGCATGGGAACGCCCGCTTTGTCCAGCATCCGGAACGTGTCTCGCGCGCTGTGCCCCAGCGCCAGGACGAGATTGCGGCAGGAAAGCTCCTGTTCGCCGCCCGGCGTTTCATAGACCGCGCCCGTGACGCGGCCATCGCTTGTTTTGATCCCCGTGAGCTTCGCGCCGAAGCGAACCTCTCCTCCAAGGGCGGTGATCTCCTCGCGCAGATTCTGCACGACGTTCACCAAAACGTCCGTCCCGATGTGGGGCTTCGCATCAAAGAGGATTTCCGCACCCGCGCCCGCGTTTGCGAATTGCTCGAGCACCCAGTAGTTTCTGGGATTGTTCACGCCCGTGTTGAGCTTGCCGTCTGAAAACGTGCCCGCGCCGCCCTCTCCGAACTGTACGTTGCATGAAGGGTCGAGCTCGCCCGTTTCCCAGAATTTCTGCACGACCGCCTGCCGCGTCTTCGCGTCCTGCCCGCGCTCGAGGACGATCGGCCGGTATCCCGCCTGCGCCAGAACGAGCGCGCAGAACATGCCCGCAGGGCCGAAGCCCACGATCACGGGGCGCTCCTCCGGCGCGGCCTTTCCCTTGGGCGGGGTATAGAGCCTGTCCTGCGCGATGGAGGCCTTCGGGTTGTGCGCCATCTTTAAAATCTTATCCTCGCGTCCCTTGACCAGCACGTCGACGGTGTAGATGAGCCGAACGTCGTTTTTCTTCCGCGCGTCGACCGAGCGCTTTTTGATGTCCAGCTGCTTGATCTGCGTGTGGTCGATGCGAAGCTGCCGTGCCGCGGCGTAGACGAGCTGCGCCATGTCCTGCTGGGGCGGCAGCGAAATGTCCCGGATGCGAATCATGCGTATTCTCCTTCTCCGAGCTTGCCGGCCAGGTATCCGGACGACCACGCCCACTGGAGGTTAAACCCGCCGCAGTCGCCGTCCACGTCCAGCACCTCGCCGCAGACGAAAAGACCGGGATTTTTGATGCTCTCGAGCGTCCTTGCGTCAAACTCGCGCGTTTTTGCGCCGCCCGCTGTCACCTGCGCGCTGTCAAAGCCCATGACGCCCAGAACCTCCAGCGTGAACCACTTGCCGGTTTTGACGCAGGCGAGCAGCTGCTCGTCTGTAAGCTCCTGGAGCTTCGTCTGATATTTGAGCCCCGCGCGCTTGACGATCATCCTGCCGAGCCGGGATTGGAGCATGCCCGCGAATAAGTCCTCTGCGGCAAGCGCGGGAAGCTTCTCGCGCTTTTCCTGTAACATATCTAAAAGCACGCTGTCTCCGTATTCCCGGAAAAAGTCCAGCGCGAGCTCCTGCCCGTCTCCTCCGGTCGCCGCCGCGCGAGAGAGTGTGAAGGCCTCGGGGCCGCTGAGGCCGAAGTCGGTAAACTGCACTTCGCCGAAGCTGTCCTGAATGGTCTGGGCATTTTTGCGGAGCCTGACATGCGCGTCGGCGCGCACGCCCTTGAGGGCTTTGACGTACGTGGGGTCGGTTTTGATCTGCGTGAGGCTGGGAAGAAGCGGCGTCGTGCTGTGGCCGAGCTGCTCAAGTAAATGATAGCCCGATTTGCTGCCGCCGAGCTTCTTTCCGGCCGCGCCGCCGCAGGCGATGATCAGCTTGTCGCCGAAATACGTCTCGCCTGTGGCAGAAACCGCCTCGTAGCCTCTTGCCTTGTGCCTGACCTCGACAACGTCGCAGCTGGTCACGACATTTGCCCCCTGCGCCTCGAGCGCAAAGCGCAGAACGTCCAGAACGCTGGACGCCTGATCGGAAAGGGGATAGACCTTCCCGGAGTCCTCGGTCACGGTCAGAAGGCCGAGCCGCTCAAAAAACGCGAGCGTTCTTCCGACATAGAAGCTCTCAAGCGCGAAGCGCGCAAACTCGGGCTGCTCGCCGTGGTAATGAGACAGGCGGATGTTGCGGTTTGTGAGATTGCAGCGGCCGTTTCCGGTCGCAAGCAGCTTCTTTCCCACGCGGCTCTGCCGCTCGAGAAGCGTCACGGTATTTTCGGGATTTTCCAGCGCGGAAAGCGCAGCCATCATGCCGCTTGCGCCGCCGCCGATAATGAGTACCTTCATAGCTTTGTTCCTCTTGGTCGTTATAGTCTGGTCGGGCTTCTTTTTCTTTTTAGTATAATCGAAAAGGCGCTCTTTGCCAAGCGGAAAATCGCGCGGGAACCGGCAGGATTGCAATTTTCGCCGCGCCCTGTTACAATGATGCAAAACGAGGTGATCGAGTGGACAGACGGGAAAAAATCGCGCGCCTTGCGCAGTCAAAGGACGACGAGGTTCTATTGGCGAAGGTCTATGAGCGCATCACAATGGCCTCGCAGCGGAATATCCCGGCAAGCACCGGCTTTCTCTCCAAGCGCGAGCAGATGCTGGCGCAGGAGCTTTTGCGGGGCGAGGACTTCCGTTTTTTTGGCGGGACGGAATTTTCTGAGCGGGAGGTCTGCTGCTATCTGCCGGAGTATTTAGACGAGAGCTGGCTGTACTCCGAGGACAGTCCCATTGCCGCCGTACGCGCAAGCTTTTTTGAAAACGACGCGCTTTCCCACCGCGACTTTCTCGGAAGCCTTATGGGAAGCGGCATCAAGCGCGAGACGGTTGGGGATATCTATGTCGGTACGGGCTCGTGCGACTTTCTCGTTCTGCGGGAGATGCTCCCCTATGTGCTGCAAAATTTGACCTCTGCCAGGCGGACGAAGCTTCACTTGGAGGAAATCGAGCTCCTTGAGCTTCATGTGCCGCAGCAGTCCGTCAAGACTGTGCGCGATACGGTGCCGTCGCTTCGCTTAGACGGCATTGTCTCCTCCGGCTTTTCCATCTCGCGCGGCAAGGCAGCCGATTATATTGCGGCGGGAAAGGCCGAGCTCAACTATCTTCCGTGCACGAAGGGTGACAAACAGGTTCAAGAGGGGGACGTCATTTCTGTCCGCGGCCTCGGAAAGATCAAATTAGAGGCTATCGGCGGCAACACGAAAAAGGGCCGCATCAGCATCGAAATTTCACGATTCCTATGAGTGAAAAGGAGTGTTTTACTATGGAAAAATCCCGCGTGGACCGCATCAACGAGCTTGCCCACAAGGCGAAAACCGAGGGGCTCACCGAAGAAGAAACCATCGAGCGCGACCGGCTGCGACAGGAATATCTTGCCGCGTTCCGGCAGAATCTGCGCGCGCAGCTAGATAACACCTACATTGTAGACGACCACGGCAACAAGCGCCCGCTGCGCCCGAAGCCCGGAAAAAAGCACTGAAATGCAGCTGACAAGCTTCTCGTTTTTATTCGCGTTCCTGCCGGTAAGCCTTCTTTTGTCGCTTTTCCTGCGAAGAAGGCTTCCCGGGCAGAACGCGGCGCTGCTTATTCTCAGCGTGCTCTTCTGCGCGGCGAGCGGGCTGGCCGGATTTCTGGCGGGACTGCTGGAGACGCTGGCGGTTTTCGGTCTGGCGCGAGGCCTTGCGCGGGCGGAAAAGCCCGGGACGCGGAAGGCGATTTTTACGCTCGGCGTTCTTTTCTGCGCCGGGCTGCTTTGCTATTTCAAGTATACGAATTTTCTCTTGGAGACGCTTTCGCGTCCTGCCGTTTCGCTTCTGCCCGCGCCCATCGGCGTGTCGTTTCTGACGTTTCTTCTGATCTCGTATCTGGCGGATGTGTACCGGGGCGAAATTCCGGCGGAGCGGCGCTTTGACCGGCTTGCGCTCTACGCGTTCTTTTTTCCGAAGGCGGCGCAGGGGCCGCTGTGCCGGTACGGCGAATTTTCTTCGCAGCTGGATGCGCGCGCAATGACCGCGGACGGCCTGAACGCGGGCGTGTCGCGGCTGATTTTCGGCCTCGGCAAAAAGGCGCTTTTGTCTTCTGCTGCGGGGGCGATCGCGCAGGAGGCGTTTTCGCTTCCGGCTGCCGCGCTGACTCCGGTTTACGCGTGGACGGGCGCGATTTGCTACGCGCTGCAAATCTATTTTGATTTTTCGGGCTACACCGATATGGCGCTTGGCTTGGCGCTTTTGTTTGGGTTTGCGCTGCCCGAAAACTTCAACTACCCTTACATGGCCGATTCCGTCACGGATTTCTGGCGCAGGTGGCACATAAGCTTATCGAGCTGGTTCCGGGACTATGTGTACATCCCGCTCGGCGGCAGCCGGTGCTCGAAGGGGCGGCTGGTTTGGAATCTCTTTGCCGTCTGGAGCCTTACGGGGCTCTGGCACGGGGCGAACTGGACATTTCTTTGCTGGGGGCTGTGGTTCTTCGCGCTTCTGAGTCTGGAAAAGCTCGTCTGGGGGAAGGCGGTTTCGAAGCTTCCGGGGATCGTGCGGCATATCTACGCGCTTTTGGCTGTGCTCATCGGGTGGATTTTCTTCCGAAGCCCTGATCTTTCCTACGCGGCTTCGTTTTTGCGGGCGTTATTCGTGCCCGGGACGGGCGCGCCGGACGGGGCTTCGTGGCTGATGCTCTGCATCCGGCAATACGGCATGCAATTGGCTGTTTGCCTACTGCTGTCGACCAATTTCGGTGCGCGCGTCTGGAGTGCTATGGAAAAGACGAAGGCGGGGCGCGCTGTACGCGGGGTTTTCCTTCTCTGCGTGCTCGGGCTGTCGATTTTAAGTATGGCGGGCTCCGGCATGCAGGCGTTTATTTACGCGCAGTTTTAGGAGGCGGGTATGAAGACAAAAACAAAACTCGTGCTTCCCGTGCTGTTTGTGATCATTCTGCTGCTCGTCCCGGTGCTGACCCTCTATGGACTTGTCCGGTCGCCCTCGGGCTGGTCGGTGGAGGAAAACCGGGCGCTGGCCGCTGTGCCGGAGGTGTCCTTGCAGAGTGTGCTGGATGGGACGCTCTCGCAGGACGCGGAAGCGTTTTACAGCGATCACCTGTTTGCGCGAAGGCTCCTTTTAAAGCTCGACACGCTGCTTCAGATGACGCTCCTGCGCCGTCCTGTTGTCCATGACGTGGTGCTGGGCGACACCGTTTTATTGCCCGCCCCGGGCTTTTCCGTAAAACCAACGGATGCATCGCGCGCGGCGCAGGCGGCAGAGATCGCGCAGGGGCTTCAAAGCGTAAAACAGGCTGCCGACGAGGTGGGCGCGCAGCTTTTATACACGCTCGTTCCCGAGCAGCGCACGGTCTACGCCGCGTATTATCCCGATTGGATGGAAAATCCGGCGATCGAAACGGCCAAAAACCGCGAGGCGCTGCTTCCTGCGCTGCAAGAGGCCGGGGTTCCGGCGCTTGACATGACGAGCGCTTTCTCCTCGCTCTCAAGCCCTCTTCCGTATTACAGCCGCGTCGACCACCACTACACGCTTCGCGGCGCGTATCTGACGTATGAAAGCGTCTGCGAGGCCTTCGGCCTTCGAGCCGGCGATCTGACGGTCACGGATATAGCCAGCGAGCTGCTAGGAACCTATAACCGCAAGCTCTACGGCCTGGGCGCAATTCACGAGCCGATGCAGGTCTTGCAGGATGCGTTCCCGGCGTATACGCGAGAGGACAACGGCAAAGCCTCCGATACACCGCTTATCTATACGCGCGCGTCCGGCCAGAGCCTTTACACCGACTACATGGGAGGCGACGTCGGCGAGACGATTGTGACGACGAACCGCCCGGAGCTTCCCAGAATCCTGATCGTCGGAGACTCGTTTACAAACGCCCTCGAGCCTCTGGCTGTCTTCGATTTTGACGAGATGCGAAGCCTCGATTACCGCCACTTTGACGGCGCGGCGCTCTCCGAGTATATCCGCGCGTATAAGCCCGATTTCGTTCTCATCCTGCGCGACGATGTGAGCTGCCTGAACCGAAGCGGCAACGGCGCGCTTTCCTGAAAAACAAGAAACCTGCCGAGGAACATTCCCCGGCAGGTTTTTGCTATTTCAGATGATACCGTCAATTGAGCTCGTAGGGGTCGATGCCCACATCGACCCGGCGGTACGAACCGTTTTTACGGTATTCTTCGGCGAATTCAATGGTACCCAATGGGGCGATGTGGGCATCGCCCCCTACGAGCCGCCCGGAAGGTGTCCCAAGAGAAGCGGTTTGTCATTTCAGATAGTACCAGCCCACGGCGGCGGCTTGCAGGGCGAGAAGGAGCGGGATGGTGATGTAGAATTTGGGCTTGCGCGTTTTATGGTGCGCGAGCATCATGCCGAGAAGGCTTCCGAAGCTTCCGCCCAGCGCGGCAAGAAGCAGCAGCGTCCGCTCCGGCACGCGCCGGGCTTGTTTTTTGGCCAGCAGCTTGTCCAGACACATAATCAGAAAGCCTGCCGCATTTATTATAAGCAGATAATAGCCAAGCACCTGTTTCATAATTCTCCCCATCTTTCCAAACCCGGAGGTTTTTGTATGCGTTCTGTGTATGCTTCCATGCTCGCCCTTGCGCTGACGGTGCTTCTGTGCGCCTGCGTCAGCAATGTCCCCGTTTGGGAAACCGTCGACGACGCTCAGGTCTGCCAGCAGATACTGCGCAGGCCGTCCACCATCATCTTTGCCGTGCCCGATGGGGCGGCGAGCGAGGCCTTCTCGCCGGACGATCTGTCCCGGATTTACACGGCGCCGGACGGCTCGTATGAAATTTCCGCGACGGTCTACGAGACGTCCGATCCCAATGACGCCATCCGGCAGCTCACCGGCTGTGACGACGCCAAGCTCGACATCATCCGCACCACGCGCTTTTCTCTTCCGGAATACCAGTTTGCCTGGAGCGCGGAAACCGACGCGGGCGACCGGCTTTACCGCGCGGCGATGCTTTGCGACGAGCACTACTGCTATGCGCTCTGCTTCTCCGCGCCGGCCGGCTCCGGCACGAGCTATGATAGCATACAGCAGTCCGTCTTTGCAAGCTTCGGGCTCTATTATGACGAGACATTGTAATTTACCGGAAAACGAGCAAAAAACCAAATATTTTGGACTGCTTAAAATTTGTTTGCGCTTTTTGAAAAAAATGCTTGACTTTTTGACCCGACATGATTATAATATCGATGTCGCTGAGAGATGCGGCGCCGCAAGAGCGGCTTGTGTGGAATGGAAGGTTAGCTCAGCTGGGAGAGCACTTGCCTTACAAGCAAGGGGTCACAGGTTCGA
>CAKUNY010000052.1 GCA_934668605.1 uncultured Oscillospiraceae bacterium
TTTTTTCATGTTTCCTCCGTTTTCATTGAAGTGGGTATGGGCTTCTGCCCGATTTGAGGCATTTGGCAGGGAGCCGGGAGTCCGGCGACTAGCCAAATGCGATGCTGGCTCCTTCGTCGGCACAAGCTCCATATCCCTCGCCCCGCCGCAAGCGGCAGGTCTCGTCCATTCCGCTGCGCCTCCTCTCAAAATCGCAATCGCGTTGCTGGATTGCGATTTTGTTTTTTGCGCACGTCGGCGCAACGTGGGCTTTTGCGCTGCTGCTGCACACACACTCGCAGGTTGGGCAGAAAACCGCACACAGCGGCGACACGCGGCTCACGGCGCGGTACAGGCGCTCGACACACCCGCAGGGTCGATCGTGCCGATCTTTTTCACGGGCGGAAAATCGGCACTTTCGGCACGCTTGAGGGAAATCCACCGTTTGCCGTTGCTGCGGTAGGTATCCGCCAGAATTCCATTTTCTCTTAGAATCGCAACGCTTTCCCGCACCAGACGGGTAACCTTTTTGGGCGTGATGCCGAGGCTGCCGTCAGGGTCGATATTCGCGGACAGTGCCGATGGGGAACCGAGGTATTCAGGATCGGCACGGAGCAAGTCAGAGAGAAGTTCTGTGAGTTGAAGCGTTGAAATTTTAGAAGCGCCGCTGTAAGTTTTGCTGTCCTCAAGCAGTTTCCAGACATGATCTTCCTCTCCAAATTCGAGTTTTAACGTGCGATCCGGGATGTCGCGCCCGGTGCAATGCAGTGAGGCAATGTTGGCAAGACGAGAGTTTTTCTGGAGAACAAAGGTCGAATCTGCTGCGCCGCTTAAGCCGGTCGAGCCGGAAATCATGTTCATCGGATCGTCGTCGTGGAGCTTGCGCAAGTGGTGAACCAAGAGGATTGCGATGTGCCGCTTGTCTGCAAGTTTCTTGAGCAGACCAATATCCTGATAGCGTCCGGCGTCACGGTGATCGCCCCCGCGATCATGCTTGCGGCCATTTTGTGTGACGCGCTTCCGCTGGCAATTGCGTCTCTCTGCCTGACCGGCGTGTCCTACGGCACGGTGCCGACCGTCTCCGCCGCGTTCATTGCCGCGTTCTACGGTACGAAGGACTACGCGCTCAACTACAGCATTTCAAACACCAAGCTTCTGTTCTCGTCGTTCACCGCCACGGCGGCGGCCGCTCTGCTGAGCTCGACCGGCTCGTATTTTGCGCCGTTCGTCCTGCTCTTTGCGATGGCGGCAGCTGCATTCGGGCTGGTGTTTGCCATCCGAAGGCCCTGACGGGCGTAGCTTTGCGAAAAGCGCTGCGGCGGCGCGCATGCCAATTCAGACCGTCCGGTTTTTGAGCTTTCCGGACAATTACCTCCGAAGCCTCTTTCCCAATTGCTTTCTGTACCTCACGCAATATCACACATTCAGCCAATTTTCTGCCGCCGCGCGCTTTACAATAAGGATGCAAAATCCCGGTGATCGTAAGGATCATCGGGATTTTCCCCTGCCCGGGTCAAAAAGCCTGTATGTTCTGATTGCGTCGGTTGGAGGAGCGCATATGCTTGTGACAACTGCTTGACTGCTATCTCTTATAAATCCGGGAAAGCGCGTTTCCTTATACAAAAATACCCGCCGGGAGAACCCGGCGGGTATTTCTTATTCCGCAGATCATGCCGCTTCCAACCATCGGCGGAAGCCGCGTTTTATCCTGCGCTTCTGTAGAGGAAGGTCACGATCTGTGCTCTCGTGCAGGCCGCGTCGGGGGCGAACGTGCCGTGATCCATGCCGGTGGTAATGCCGCAGGCAAATGCCCAGTCGACAGCCTTGGCATAGTAGGCGTTCGTGCTGACGTCGGTAAAGCCGCTGGCAGCCGCGTCGGGCTGATGCTGCGATCTCCAAAGGAAGGTCACAACCTGCGCGCGGGTCACAGTCGCATTGGGGCTGAACGTTTTCGCGCTGGTACCGTTGGTGATGCCGTTCTGGACAGCCCACAGGACTGCGTCATAGTAGTAGTCGCTCTTGTGCACGTCCGTAAACGGATTGTCGTTCAGCATCGGAGCCGGGCTTCCTGCCGCTCTCCACAGGAATGTTACGACCTGCGCTCTCGTGCACGCGGCGTCGGGACTGAAGGTGTAACGGCCGGTGCCGGTCGTGATGCCCTTGTCGACCGCCCACTTCACGGCGCTGTAATAATAGTTCCGGAAGGAGACGTCGTTGAACGGCAGATCGTCGCCGCCGATTCCGGAGATCCCGGAGATGATCGCGTCGCCTCCGATACCGCCTGTGCCGCCGCCTCCGGTCTTGGTGACGGTTACGGTGCAATGTGCGGTGATAGCCGGATTTGCAGCGCTGGTGACGGTAATGACCGTTTTGCCCGCTGCAAGACCCTTGACAAGGCCGGTTTCGTCAACCGTTGCAACAGCCGGCTTGGAGCTCTGCCAGGTAACCTCACGCTGGGTCGTGTTTTCGGGGGTGAATTTCGGCGTAAGCTGCATGCTGCCGCCGACGGAAATTTCCGCGTTATCCAGCCGGATACCGGTAACTGCAACTGTAACGGGCGCGGGGATGACGGTCACGGTGCAGCTCGCGCTCTTGCCGCCAACGGTGGCGGTGATGGTCGTGGTGCCCGCGCCAACTGCTGTGACCTTGCCGTTTGCATCAACGCTCGCAACCTTGGAATCGCCGCTCGCCCAGGAAACAGTGCCGCCCGCACCGGCAGGCTCGACAGTAACGGTCAGCTGCATCGTGCCGCCGACATTCAGCGCAGCGCTGGTCATATTCAGCGTCACCTTGGAAACAGCCGGCTTTTCCGTTTTTACCGTGACCGCGCAGCTTGCCGTGTAGCCGCCGTCATCCGTTTTGACGGTGATGATGGCCGTGCCTGCGGCAGCTGCTGCGACCTTGCCGTTTTCGTCAACCGCTGCAACGTTCGTATCGCTGCTCTGCCAGGTCACGGTCGTGGTCGTTGCGCCGGCGGGCGCGACGGTTGCGGTCAGCTGCATCGTGCCGCCGACAGTCAGCTCGGCGCTGTCCGGAGTCAGTGTGACACCGGTAACATAGACGATGTTGGATGTCTCCTTGACAATGACGTGGCAGGTGTCAGTCAGTGCCGGGTTGTCCTTTACGCTCACGGTGATGGTCGCGTCGCCCATTTCGCGCGCGGTGACAACGCCGTTCTTGTCAACCGTTACGACGCTGTCGTCGCTGCTATTCCAGGTCAGGTCTGTCTCTGTCGCGTTCTCGGGTGCCACTGTCGCGATCAGCTTCATACTTGCACCGGAAACCAGTTCGATCTCGCCCCTGTTCAGCGAAACTCTGGTGGCAGGGACGACGGGGGTCGGAGTCTCTCCGTTATCCGCATTGATCACCTGATCCGTTGTGCCATCGCCGTTGGTATCGACCTGCAGCGTCATGCCGTCCGTGCCGGAAGCCGGGATTTCTGCGCTGGGAAGAACCTTGGCGCTGATGACCGTATCCTTCGTCAGCGGAACATCGGTAAACGTGCGGCTCTTGACGGGCGTTTCGTTGTTGACGCCGTCGTAGTACTCCACGGTCAGCGTCATTGTGCCGCTGTCCGTCGCGTTGAGCCGCAGATCATAGCCGCCGTCGTCAACAAAGGCGACCTTGATGTCCAGATCTTTCCCGAGCAGGTACATCTCGCCGAAGTCCGTCTGCGTGTTGGCCGCACCGATGGTGCTGCTGAGTGTCTGGCCGTCCTGCGTGAGATACACGTCGACCGGGCACTCCACCTTCACCTTGGTGTACGCCTTGAGCGGAGAATTCACGCTGGAACCTTCTTCATCGAACGCGGACGTATCACCGTAGATCAGCCCCTTGATGGCGTTGATGGTCGCGTTATCTGCGAACATCGGTGTGTGCACCTTCTTCAGATACAGCGTCCGCTCTTCCGGGAGCTTGCCGCCTATCGTCGCGCTGTGCGTGGTGACGGTGCCGTCGCCGGATTTGACCTGGATGTCCTCAAAGGAATACTCGTAGTTGTCTTTATCGTTGCTCCGCGCGATCAATTGATCGATCGTGCGCATGCCGCTGCCCACGATGAACCATGTTTTTCTCGATTGCAGCATTACGTGTCTGCCGCTCTCGCCAAGCTGCTCATGGAAATCATATGCATCTTGAATCAGCTTCGCATGGTCGCCGGGATTCTCGTAGTGCTCTATGGCGGAGTTGAGCAGGATCTGCGTTTCCGTCACATTGAGCTTCTTGTTGTAGACCTTGTTCTTCGGGAAGGCGACCTCCTCGATCTCTTCATACATATAAGAGCCATAAGCCGGAGAAGGCAGCAGCTGATACAGGCCGTCATAGTACTGCGCCAGCGTCGAAACACCGATCTCCTTCAGATACTTCTCTGCATCCGCTTCGATTCCCTTATCGAACTCGAATTCCTTCATCAAGCTTTCCACGAGCGGATCCACAGCTTGTTTGAAGATGAATTCCTTAACGAAGCCAAGATCAAACACTTTGCCTGCGATTTTGCCTGAGAGCATTACAATGCCTTTCTTTATCGCAAAGACCAGCGCGTCGGAAGCCAATTTCTCCGCATTGTCTACCAGTTCCATCATGTATGCGCCCTTCGGCGTACCGAGATACGGCGTGCCGCAGGTGATGATCTTCGAGACAGCTTCATCGCCGTTCTGCTGGACATACGACGAGGTCACAAGACCGCCCATGCTGTGCGCAACGATGATGACCTCTTTTTCCTGCGCATTGAGCGAATCGATCAGTTCCTTCAGCTTACCGGCTGCTTTGGTGTTGTCACCTCTCCAGTCGTAGGAGAACAGATACACGTTTTCCGTGACCGTGCGCATCGCCTCCAGCATATCATAAGACGTGCGCGCCGTTCCGAACTCGCTGGAGCTGGGGTCGCGAACCTTGACTTTGCCGAAGTTGATGTTTCCCTGCTCATCCTGCGCATGCAGGGTGTTGAGGTCAGCCTTCAGCGAGTTCCAGACTTCCGTAACGTATAGTTTGGCGTCCTCGCTGGCCTCTTCACCCTTGTAGCTGTTCAGCAGATGATACAATGCGGCCTCCGCGCCAACGTACTGCACAGCCTGAATATAGCTGCCATTCATGATGTACGTTCCGGCCTCATCGACTGCCGCCGGAAGCCAGACCTTCTGCCAGAGCGAGGTGTCGGCTGTCGTGCGGTAGAGTTCGCTGCCCAGAATACCTGGTACAACGACGATGGCCAGATCTTCGTTGTTCATGAACGAGAGCGTTGTGGGAATCTCCGTCGTGCTGCCCTCCATCGTGTGGACAAACATATCGGTCAGCAGATACCGCACATCTTTTTCAATATAGTCCGCGTCAAAGACGATGCAGAAGATACCCTCGATGCTCTCGCCGGGCTTCAGCGTCTTTGCGCTGACTGCGCCGGTGCCGTTGTTCCACTCGCCGTCCAGCTTGCCGGTTCCGTCATACTCGAGGTCAGAGACACTGTACTTCTCAAAGAACTTTCCGCCGAAGATATTGAGCGAAACATCGTAGAGCTCTTTGTCCGAGACGTTTTCCAGCCGGAACTTCACACGGTAGTCCTGTCCCTTCTTGGCCGAGCGCTCCGCTTCCACATACAGATGCAGCGCGCTGCCCGCAAGAACCTCCAGATCCTCATCCGTGATGAAATGCAGCTTAAACGGCTCGCTGCCCGGCTCCCAGACGCCGGAGACGTCTGCAGTCAGCGCGTATTTGCCCTCCTTGTCGCCGCGGACATACCAGTTGGTAACGCTTGTTTCCTGCGGCGCAATATCGTCGAGGCTGACGCGGAGCGTCTGCGGTGCGCTGCGCATTCCGGCGAGCGAAAGCCCATCCGGCAGCTGAAGCTCTGCAACAGCGTTCGTAACATTCTGCGTGGACGAGGTGTTGTTGAGCAGCAGCTGTACCTGGAACATCTCCTTGAGCCATCTTGCCTCGCCGTAGATGATCAGATACGCATCGCGCGAAACGGGGTAGACCCGACCCGTCCAGCCATCGAACGTGAACGAGAAGCCGCCGCCTCCAGCAGTGACCGTTCCGTCGCCAATGTCACGCAGAACCGTGCCCTTGCTGTTTACGTAGTAGTTGAGGGGGATGTCAAAGCTGTATTTCGGTTCCGGCGAGAAGGTCAGCACTGTCGAGAACCGGAAGACATGCTGGTTATCGGGGTCGTTCACGTCGATTCCCGCCTCTTTGATCTCCTCGTAGGTCATTTCCTTGTGCGTCAGGCTGCCGACGAGCATGGACGACTCGCTCATCTCGATGGTGAGGCTGGCCGCCTGTCCCTCGCCGACTTTCAGGTTCAGTGTCCGCGGCAGATACGGATCCCGGATCGCCTGCACGCGGTAGCTGCCCTCGCGCAGCAGAAGCGACGCCTTGCCGTCTGCCCCGCTGATAAGCGTGGAGACAGTCTCGTCGTTCTCCTGCAAAACCTTCAGCTCCGTTCCGGCAAGCGGCGTTGCGCCGTCCGCCTTGACGACGCTGAACGTGATCTCGTAGATGCCGTCTTTGCCGGGCGCTTCATATGCCACAGCCTCAACGGCTGCAGAAGCTGCCGCGCTGTTTCCGGCATGGTCGGTCACAGTCAGCGTGACCGTGTACTTGCCTGCTTTTTCAAACGCATGCGCCGCTGTTACGCCGGTGCCGGTCGTGCCGTCGCCGAAGCTCCACGAATAGGACGCGATCTCGTCGTTGTCGCTGCTGCCCGCCGCCGAGAAGTTGATGGTCTGTCCGACGCGCACCAGAAGATTTTCCGCCGCGATCACGGCCTTCGGCGCTTCCGTGTCCTGCTTCGGAGCCGTGGCCGTCTGTTCTGTGCTCTCTGCGGCCATACTCCAGCGATCGACCGCGCAGATCTTGTAGGTGTACGCCTGTCCGGCGACGAGGCCGGTGTCCGTATAGCTCGTCTCGGCTGCGTTCAGCGCGGCGATCGTCTTATATTCCGTGTCGCCCGCCGTCTTGCGCAGGACTTGAATCCTGCTCAGAAGATCCGTCCGCCCCGCGCAGATCCAGCTGAGCTTCAGCGCGCGGTGACCGGCTGCGGTAACTGTCAGTGTGGGCGCCTTCGGCGCGTCATACGAGGCAATGGTATACGAGGCGGTCTGCTCCGTTTTGTTACCGGCCGCGTCGATAGCCATGATGCGCAGCTCATACTCGCCCGCCAGCTTGCTGATATCCCAGTCAAAGCTTCGGACAGCGGAGCCGGTCGGCGTCGTCGTGAGGTCGAAGCTCTGAAGCTCCGTCCATGCGTCCGCGCCCTTCGCGCGGTATGCCAGCTGCAAGCTGCCGAGCAGACTGTTGTCTGTCAGCGAGACAGAGATCGTCGCCTGCTTGCAAAGCTGTCTGCCGCTTGCGGGGACGAAGCTGACGATCGTAGGCGGCGTCTTATCGTCGCTCATTGCGCCGGAGCGTGTGGCCGTCGGCGCGCTCTCGTTGCCGTATTTGTCAAACGCAGTGACATAATAGTAATACGTTTTGCCGGATTCGATGCCGGTTCGGCTTGCGCTGTCGTAATATCCGAGGATCAGGTCTTCAAAGATCATCTTGAACTCCCCGTCGGCCGCCTCTGCGCGGT
The DNA here is from genome assembly GCA_934668605.1 of uncultured Oscillospiraceae bacterium. GTDB lineage: Bacteria > Bacillota > Clostridia > Oscillospirales > Oscillospiraceae > CAG-170. The sequence continues at coordinate 7,544 of CAKUNY010000052.1, forward strand.
AGACGCGGAAGCCCGCCAGATCGGTATCCAGAGTCTGCTTGGGATATGTCCACAGGACGCTGATCTTTTCGCTGTCGCCGCGCACCTGGAAGCCGCCCGGCGTTTCCGGCGGTGTGTTGTCCAGCTTGATGGAAACCGTCGCCTGTGCCGCGTTGTTTCTTGCATCAAAGGCCTCCGCCGTCAGCGTGATCTCGCCGGATGGCAGCTGAGAAGCGTCAAACGTGTACTGCCAGGCGAAGGTCGCTGCATTTTTCTCATTTTTCAGCTCGGTGATATCCTTCGTCTGCCCGTTCTGCGTATAGCGCAGCACCACGCGCGTCGCAAGGACATTGTCCGTGGCCGTGCCGCTGATGTTCAGGTTCTTGCCGCCGTAGGTCAGATCCTTCGCAGGCGCGGTGATCTGGACGGTGGGAGGCGTGCTGTCCTGTTTTATGACGACCGTCTGGGACTTGGACTCTGCCGTCGTGCCCTCCGTGTCCTTCAGCTGGAATCGAACCGTGTAGGTGCCCGGTTCAAGCTCCTCGATCATCCACTTCGCGCTTCTGGTTCCGCGATTTCCGAGCGCCAGCTCCGTCCAGTCTTCCGCCTCGGCCAGCTTATACTGGAAGAAGCCCTCGGCGGTGCTCGCGCCGGAATACAGCACATCCGACGTATCCGGGGTCACGCTGACCATGATACCGTTTGGATTCTCTTCCTTGACGTATTCTTGCTGGAATGTCGTCTGCGTGCTGATTTTCAGCTCCGCCGTCCGCAGCTGCGCGGTGGCAGGCTGGGACTCGTTCCCGGCGCGGTCATACGCGTAGACAGAATACGTATATTCAGTGTTTGCGTCCAGACCGGTATCCGTATATGTCAGCGTCGCAGCGGGAAGCGTTTTAAGCAGCTCGTCGCCGCGATAGACCTTGTATTCGTAGACGCCGACGTTGTCAGTTGCGGCTGTCCAGTCGAAGGTCAGATTCTTCGTCCCATGCGCACGCAGGTTCGGCGCGCCCGGAGCGCTCGGCGCGATCGTATCGCCGTTGACTGCAACGGCCAGCTTTTCCGACGTATTTCCGGCGCGGTCGAAGGCCTGTACCTCAAAGCGCGCGCCGAAGGCGTTGACGGCAAGGAAGGTCGTATCCTCCATATCGCTGCTGATCAATACGCCGTCGCGCCACAGATGATAGGTAACGTAGTTCTCAGAGCACTTCCATGTGATCGCCGCGCTGCCGTTTTCTGCGGGCGTGGCCTTGAGCTCGGAGAGAACCGGCGGGGTGCAGTCAACTGTCAGCCAGACCGTTCGTTCCAAATCTTCGCCGCAAGAGAACTGTAGGTAATACCGCTGTTCTTCCAGCCCAGTCAGTTCAAAGGAGAACCTGCCGTTTGAATCGGTGGTAGTCTTCAGCAGATTTTCGTCGTCCCAACCGATTTGCAGTGTGATCTCCGCATTGGGCGTGGTCGTGCCGGAAACCGTAAAGCTGGTCTGGTTGGTGTATGCGTCGCTGCTATACTTTTCCGTCCAGGCATCGAGTTGGATGTCCGCATCGCCGAAGGAAACCGGCAGCTCCTTTTGATCGATCCAGTCCGCGCCGGACATATCCGTCAGGTAGAACTGTGCCTTATTGAACGTGCGGTAAGAGAACACATAGTTGTCAGAATTCAGCTCCTGCTGGAACAGATAGGTACCGTCGGTCTGCTTTCCAGCAAAGCTCAGCGCATACGTTTCACGGTAGACGCTTCCGTCAGCTTCGACAAACTTCACGTACGCACCCGTATACGGCGAACGTGTGGTCAGATTCAGCGTAAACATTGTACGCTCCGGCACATTGCTGACTTTTTTGCCTTCCACTTCGATCCAGGCGTCGATCACCTTTGCCTCGGTCAGCTGATTGACCTTATAGCAGCACCAGACATAGACGGCGCTCTCGGCTCCCTCGGCGTTCCGGAACTGCACGTAGACGGTTTTCTTGCCGGTTCCGCTGCTGAGCTTCAGCGACTGGTCATACCGCTCGCGGATCGGGCGGTACTCTACGCCGGAGAGGTTCTGATCCTCCGAGTAGCGCACCTCGTCGTAACCGCTGAGCATTGTCTGCAAGTAGATCGTATTCGAAACCGTCTCATAGACGATCTCCCCTTGCCCGGCGCTATATTCGTTATAGCCGCGAACGACGCAGTCCACATCGTTGTAGCTGCCGAGATAGCAGCTCACAATGCCGAGATACGCGCCGTCCAGACGGATCTCCAGACTGTAAGAGCCGCCTTCCAGGCCGCTGAGCTGGCTGGCGTCCAGCGTCAGAAGCGCATCGCTTGCGCGCGTGAAGGTCAGATTTTCCTTCACCTTGCCGAGCCCGCCGTTGATATCGTAAAGCGTGCCGGTATACGTGCCTTCCGCAAGATTCCGGCAGTTCCGAACCTCCAGCAGGCCGGAGTCCCGATCGGTATAGGCGCTTCCGATCACCGGCACGTCCTTCGGCAGGACATTGAACGTGCTGCTGATTTTCAGGTTGTTGCTGTAGCTATAAGTGCCGAAGACCAGCGGCTCCTGCAGCGGCAGCGTGAGGCTCCATGCGTTGTCGGCAAATTCTGCCCTTGCCGTCTCGACGACTTCACCGGCGTCCGCGCCCTCATGGATGATCCGGAACGGATGCTTCGTGAAATAGTCCGCAGGCAGGTTGCGCATGCTGGAGTTCGAGAGGCCTGTAAAGAGGAGGCTGGTATCGCCTTCAAAAATAGGCGTTTGCAGGCTCAGGTAGTCGGGCACTTTGACAGAGGCGCTGTAATGCAGCGGCTCTCTGCGTTCCTCGCCGAAAACAACGCTGCTTGCGCTGCCGCTCACCAATCGCAGACCGTAGCTCTTTTCGGTAGACAGGCTTTCCGGCTGCGGCAGCAGGAAGGTCGACCACTTTTCACTCTTCTTCGGCTGCTCCTCGGCGCTGGAGACGACGTCGCCCGTCTCTATTTCATACAGCTCCGCGCGAACCGCGCCGGTCGCGCCTACGTACGTTGCAGAGAACGGGAGCACACCAAAGTTGAACCAGAAGACGGTCTGATTGCCCTGCGTCTCGATCTGATGGTAATAATACGAATCGACCTGGAACGAACCGCTGTCCGCGCCGCTGATGGCGCTCTGCGTAGCAAGGTTCTCGTCTCCGCAGAAGATCGCGAAGTGCGAGTATCCGGACAAGTCGGCGTTCGTTTCGAACGTGCCGGTAAAGCGGTATACCGCGCGGCCGTACTCCGTGGCAGCCGTTTTCGTTACATTGCTGCACGAGGCAAGCACTGTATACGTTCGAGCGTCTCTGCTATACCCCTTCAGCGTGAGCGCCAGATCCTTCTTGCGGTACAGATCGCTCAGCAGGCCGCGGCCTTCAAGCTCGAACGCATACTTTCCGGCAGCGGTCTGCGTCAAGTCCAGAGACGTAGACTGGCTGCTGTAGCTGTTCTGACGGAAGCTGAAGTAATCATAGCTTCCACTCTCGTCCGCAACACGAATTTCGATATTCGTCCCCGCGAATACCGACAGCGGCACCTCAAAGCCGTTCTTTTTCAGCGCGATCCTGAACGTGCCGACGCCGCTATCCATGACGGGCGTCAGTTTCCCGGAGTAATAGCTTTCATCATTTTCGTTTTCCGCGGTAACTGTATATTCCTGCCCGGCTGTCACGCCGCCTGCCGTCACGATCAGGCCGCCGATAACCGCGGGGTCAGGCTGCACGTCCAGAATGGCGTGCGTGCTCCGGGTGTAATTGTACGGCGTATCGGAAAGCGCGCTGAGGTTCGTATAAACGCCGTCCGGCGCAGAAATTTGCAGAGAATAGCTTTCGCCATCTGCCAACGGTGTCTTTGGCGTCAGCGTCCAGTTCAGCTTTGCCGCGCCATACGCATTGTAGACACTGGACAGGCCGAGGAACTTCGCCTCGCATTCAATGGCAGTCTCATCCGCGCCGATCAGCTGGAAGCTGTATCCGGTCGCGTCGCCCTTGTAGCCGTAGATAGTCAGATTGAGCTTCGAACTGTCGCTCCCGGACGACAGATTCAAATATCCGTCCGTGATGACTGGCGCGTCGACGACTCGCAGGACGTATCCTTCTGCCTCGATCGTCTCCAGATCTGCGCCATAGACGATCTGCAGCTTGTAATCGCCAACAGCCAGCGGCGGCTCGAGCAGAAACAGGCTGCTTGAATTCAGTCGGATCTGATAACCGCCATCGGCGTAGTTGCTGCAATAGATTGAAAACGCCGCCGTCTGACCGACGACGCTGCCGCGCGCATCCACAGCCTGAAGCCGCGCGCCGGATGCGGAAAAGTGAGAATCCACATCCATTGGGATGGTCATCCCCGGCAGCCTCGTACTGGCCGACAGCCGGGAAAGATAAACCGGCACAGCTTCCTCGCCGCTTTGAACGGCAGGCAGATCGGCCTGCATCTGCTGCACGGATACATCATCCGCAACCGGCAGCAGAACGCTCGGCGCTTCCGGCTCGGCTGCAAGCAGCGGAACCTGCACCACGGACATGAGCATCAGAACTGCCAGCAGCAGCGCCGTGCTCCTTCGAAGGTTTTTTCTCATAGCGTCTCTCCTCTTTCTGCTTTTTGAAACATGGGGAATCAAATACAGTTTTGCAGCCAGCCGCCGCTTCCATTTTTAGAAACAAATTCCACCTATTCACTTTAAGCCTACTATATAGCATCTGGAAAGTCAACCAGAATTTTCTTTTTCCCGCCGGTTTTTCGTGCAAATTGCAGCCCAAAAGCAGCGAAGACGAACGCGTCCACTTCCCTGCTTTTCTGCTTTGCGTATAAACCGTCCAGCGGGCGCCCGGAGAAGTATCTCCGGGCGCCCGCTGCGTTCTCATCTTATTTGTCGTGTTTTAATCACCGCGCGCCGTTTCCCATGACAGGACGATCGGCAGAAGCTCCCCGTAAATCTCGTCGAAGCGCTCCGGAGCCATCTCGATCACGCGCGCGCCTTCGCAGGCGCACACCTTTTGCAGAAACGGCGTGTCGATGCTCGTCCTTACAGCGGCCAGAACCGGCGTATCGCCCTGCAGTCTTGCAAGAACGCTCCGGCAGAACAGCTCCGCCTGCGCCTCCATGAAGCCGATCTCGTCCAGCACCAGAATGCCGCCCGGCTTTTCTTCCAGGAGCCTGACGCCGAGGGTGTTGAACACCTCATTATAAATGACGCGCTCGCGCGTGTTGCAGTCGCCGATGTGGCAGTTCTCCGACAAGGCCTGTGTTTCCGCGCCGTAGGGGAACATGTAAATTTCATGGTAGCCGTCCGCGCGTTTGTTCACGGTTTTCGTCCGGTAGCCGGAAACAGGCACATGCAGCTGCTGCGTGAGCTTTCTTATCATCGAGCTTCGCCCCGTGCGGCGGCTGCCGCAGAGCAAAATGCGCTTGACCTGATGTTCCATCCGAAATTTCTCCCCGATTGAAAGCGTTTTCCCCATTGTACCCGAAAAGCCGCAGCTTGTCGAGCATATAAGCGAGCAATTTCCAACATACGCGTAGGGGTCGATTGAGCACATCGACCCAAGGGCACAAACGAATTCGCCGGAAATTTCCGTAAAATCGGATTGTACCGCCG
>CAKUNY010000053.1 GCA_934668605.1 uncultured Oscillospiraceae bacterium
CGTCCTTGTCGCGGCCTTGATCCTGGTGCTCTCGATCGGCATCAGCTACTCCTCCGCCGGTTCTCTGGCGCTCGGCCCCATCAGCCTGTCGGGTCTGGCAGTCGGCTCCATCGTCGGTATCGTCCTGAACGCGGTCATGCCCGGTAAGGACTATGTCTACGGCGAAGACAAGCAGGGCGACGAGTCCGTCAACTTCATCGTCCAGTAATCCAGCAATCAGCAAAACGCACCAACGCGCCCGGGATTTCCCGGGCGCGTTTTTTTATTGGTTGAAAGATGGGTGCGCACGTTCGATGGAGTTCGTAGGGGTCGATGCCTACATCGACCCAAGGGGTACCAACGAATTCGCATCGGATTTCCGTAAAAACGGTGCATATCGCTGGGTCGATGTGGGCATCGACCCCTACGCATCACCGAAAGATTGCGGAAATTCGATAGATCAATCAGCAAGGGCGGCGGCGAGCAATGGCTCGTTTTCTGCGATGAGCTGCGGAAGCTGCGTGATGGGCAGCGGGTTTTCACCGAGGCCGGCTTCGATGGTAAAACCCGGGCGGTGAAAGCGCTGGAGGAACCAGTCTTTAAAGCCGGCGTTGCCGGATTCCGGCGGCACGTCTTCGACCGCATACCCCGACGCAGCGGAAAATTTCGCTGCCAGATCTCTTGCGCCGGGCGGGTCAATGTCCCGGTAGCCGGGGTAAATGACGCGCCCCTGTGTGTGATAGGCGAGGAGAATATCGGGGCGGATGCAGGCGGTGTAGGCGGCGAGCGCCGCCGTCTCGCGCTGATCTAAGGGCTTCACGCCGGGGTAGTCTCTGGGAGAAGGGCGGTCAAAGCCCTGCTGTGCCTTGATTTCTTTGGCCAAGTCCCAAGAGGCGGGATAGTTGAGGTTCAGATCGACGCCGCGCAGATTTGCCTTCCATCCGGCGGGAAACGGGATCTGCGGGAAATCTGCCGCAAATGCAGCAGCCTGCCGGTACTCCGGCGATGTTTCCGGAATTTCTCCCGCGACAAGCTCGGCTCCGTCCGGGTTTACGAGCGGGACGCAGTAGAGCATGGAAGTTCGGTAAAGCGCGCGGGCGCTTTTTCTGCCGAACATGCCGCCATTGCAGATGGCGCGGCAGTAGCAGAGCAGAAGCTCCCACAAAAGCGTGCCCGTGATCGACTCGTTCGCGTGGTGTGTGCCGGTGAGGAGCACCTTCTGGCTGCCGCAGCCGAGCTGGATGGCAACGACGGGTCTGCCGCCCGCTGTGCGGGTGAGCGTTTTGATATAGGCAAACGGCGCAATGCGGCGCAGCTGTTTCAGATATTGTTCCTGAAGCCCGGAGGTCATATATCCGGGCAGAATCGTACAGAGCAAGAAAATCGCCTCCACCATAGTCTATGGCGGAGGCGATTTGGTTAGAACCGGAAAGCTTAATTTTCTTCAAAGATGGCCTTGACGGCGCGGTAGGTCATATAGCAGTCGTATTTGGAGACGACCTCAAACGGCGCGTGCATGGAAAGAACGGGGACGCCCGCGTCGAGCGTGTCGATGTTCCGCTTGGCCATGTATTTGGCGACCGTTCCGCCGCCGCCCGCGTCGGTTTTTCCGAGCTCGCACATCTGCCACGCGATGTCATGATCGTTCAGGAGCTTGCGGATGCGCCCGACGACCTCGCTCGAAGCGTCCGACGCGCCGGACTTGCCGCCGGAGCCGGTGTATTTGCAAAGGCCGACGCCGTAGTTGAGATAGGCCGCGTTCTTGCGCTCGAAGACCTCGGAGAAGCCCGGGTCAAAGGCCGCGCACACGTCGGCGGACAGGCAGAAGGAGTTCGCCAGGCACGTGCGGAGATCGACGTTCTGCGCCTTGCACAGGCACTCCATGAAGTATTCAAACGCTTCGCCCTGCATGCCGGACACGCCCTCGGAGCCGATCTCCTCTTTGTCGGCGAAGATGCAGACGGCGGTCTTTTTGGGGGTCTTCGCGTCGAAAATCGCGGCGAGCTCGGCGTATGCGCAGACTCTGTCGTCGTGGCCGTAGGCGCCGATCATGCTGCGATCCAAGCCGATGTCGCGCGCGTTCGCGGCGGGGACGGCCTCAAGCTCGGCGGAGATGAAATCTTCTTCGACGATGCCGTACTTTTCATTCAGAATGCGAAGAACGGACAGCTTTACGCGGTCTTTGCCGTCGTCGTCCGCTTCGGGACGGCTGCCCATCAGAATGTTCAGGCTTTCGGAGGGAATGGCCTCGTTGAGGGGCTTTTTGCCCTGCTCGCGTCCGAGGTGGGGCAGAAGGTCGGTAATGACGAGCTGGGGATCGGCGGGGTCGTTTCCGATGGTTACGTAGACCTCCGAGCCGTCGCGGCGGACGATCTTGCCGTGCAGCTCCAGCGGAACCGTGACCCACTGGTATTTGCGGATGCCGCCGTAGTGGTGTGTTTTGAGATAGGCGAGCTCCGCGTCTTCGTAGAGGGGATTGGGCTTGATATCGAGCCTCGGGGCGTCCGTGTGCGCCGCGCCGATGTTCGCGCCGTGAGACAAATCTTCCTCACCAATGACGGCCAGCATGATGGCCTTGCCGCGGTTGTTCCAATAGAGCTTGTCGCCGGGTTTGATGGGCATGCCGGGCTTGTATTCGGCAAAGCCTCTGGCTTCCGCTTCGCGGATGGCGGTGAAGACGCACTCGCGCTCGGTCTTCGAGCGGTCGAGGAACGCTTTATAGCTTTCGGCGTAGGCGTTCATTTCCTGCTCTTCCTGCGCGCTCAAGCGGTCGTAGCCGTTTTTCGGCCGGTAGAGAAGGGCTTCTCGCTGTTCCTTTGTCATAGGGGTTCCTCCTTTAAAATATCATTCAGAAGGCGGCGGGCTTTTTCCCGGAACGCCTCGAGGGTTTCGGTATTCGAAAGGGTATACTGGCAGTGTTCGCGGTAAAATTCATCCGGCTTCTGCGCGTCGATCCTTGCTTTGGCGGCAGATTCCGTCAGGCCGTCGCGCGCTATGATGCGCCGCATGCGAAGTTCTTTTGGCGCGAGAACACAGACGGTCACGTCGCAGAGCGCTCCCAGGCCGGACTCTAACAGGTTGATCGCGTCGATGGCGAAAATCGGGGTTCCGGCTGCGCCTGCCTGCGCTTTTCGGAGCTTTACGGCGCGGCCGACATGGAAAAAGACGATTTTGTTGAGGGCGGCAAGCTGCGCTTCGCTGGAAAAGACGATAGCGGCAAGCTTCGCCCGGTCTAATGCGCCGTCCGGGAGGAAGATGTCTCCGAATGCAGCCTCCAGCGCCAATTTGAGTTCCGGGTCGGTTTTCAGAAGCTCGTAATAAAGTGCGTCGCAGTCGACGATTTCGCCGCCGCGAGATTCGATTTCCCGCAGGAGCGTTGTTTTGCCGCAGCCGGTGGGGCCGGTGATGCCGATGGTGATCATATTACACCTCGACGATGTGGAAGCCTGCCGCTTTTTTGAGGCGGTTTCCGATGGCAAGGCCGAGCCCGGAGGCATCGGGGCACTGGGCGTAAATTTCCGTTACAGCTTCGCGGTCAAATTCGCGAAGAGCATCAAAGACGCGGCGCGCCTGCTCGGCTTTGTCGGTGAATGAGCCGAGGTCATGGACAATGTGATCGGGGTAGAGGCCGGTAAACTCGGAAAAGCAGATGACGCCCGCAGCTTCGGGAAGGTGCGTCTGGATATACCGCGCGCTTTTCGCGGGGTCGCCGGTAAAGACGGTGACGGGGGCTTTGGGTGCGTAGTGCCGGTATTTCATGCCGGGAGCCTTCGGGCGTTCGCCGTCTTTGAGCAGGCTCACGACCGCTTTGTCAACGGCAACCTCGCCGAGCACCTCTTGAAGAGACTCCAGCGGCAGTCCGCCCGGACGAAGAAGGCGGGGAGGCGTACAGGTCAGGTCGATGATCGTCGATTCCACGCCCACGCGGCACGCGCCGCCGTCGAAAATCGCGTCGATCTTGCCGTCCATGTCCTCGCGCATATCGTCTGCGCAGGTGGGACTGGGGCGGCCGGACGTGTTTCCGGATGGGGCGGCGATGGGGACGCCGGCTTCCCGGATGATGGCGAGCGTCACGGGGTGGTCGGGGCAGCGCACGCCGACGGTTTCCAGACCGCCGGTGGTGCGAAGGGGGACAATGGGCTTTCTGGGAAGAATCATGGTCAAAGGCCCCGGCCAGAATTTTTCCGCCAGACGATAGGCGGACGCGGGGACGTTTTCGCAGTAACGCGTGAGCCACGAGCTGTCCGGCACATGGATGATGAGCGGGTTATCCTGCGGACGACCCTTTGCCTCGAAGATGTGAAGCACCGCCTCTTCGTTCAGCGCGTTTGCGCCGAGGCCGTAGACCGTCTCCGTCGGAATGCCGAGGAGGCCGCCCGAGCGGATGATAGCGGCTGCGCGCGAAACGTTTTCCGGGGTAAGCGCTTCAAAATAGATCGTGTTCATGGGAATACCTTCTTTTGTTATACTGGAGACTCAAAAGACCGGAAGGTTCAAAACAGCTGGGATTGCTTTCGTCAAATGGTTCTGACGGGTCGATGTGGGCATCGACCCCTACGCAAAATACGAGAGGCGGTACAAAATCAGCCCTTGAGGGTTTGCTTTGCGTCCAATAAGGCCTGGGCGAGCGCTTCGACGTCGGCTTCGGTGCTATCGCCGGAAAACGAGACGCGGATGGAGCCGTCGATGACGGCGGGGGGAAGATGCATCGCCTCGAGCACGTGGCTGCGGTGGCCTTTGGAACAGGCGGAGCCGGCGGAGACATAAATGTTCTTCGTTTGCAGGCAGTTGATGATGCCCTGCGAGCGAAGGCCGGGAAGCGAGAGGTTTACGATGTGCGGCGCGTCCTGCTTTCCGATGAGGACGAGACCGGGGATTTTCTGGAGCCTTTCGCGGCAGAGGTCGCGAAGCTGCGCCATGTGGGCGATATCGGCTGCGGCGTTCGTTTCTTCGCAGGCGGCTGCAAAGCCGCAGATGCCGGGGAGGTTCTCGGTGCCGGAGCGGAAGTTACCTTCCTGCCCGCCGCCGTGGATGAAGGGGGGAAGGGGAAGGCCGGGGCGGATGTAGAGCGCGCCGACGCCCTTGGGGCCGTGAACCTTGTGGCCGGAGATGGAGATCATGTCCGCGCCGAGGGTCTTGGCCTTGAAGGGAACCTTCAAAAAGCCCTGTACCGCATCGGTGTGAAAAAGGGCGAGGGGACTCATACGGCGGGTTGCGCGGATCATATCGGCAATCGGCATGACGGCGCCCGTTTCATTGTTTACCATCATGACGGAGACGAGAATAGTATCCGGGCGGAGGGCGGCTTTCAGCGTGTCGACCGAGACAAAGCCTTCCTCGTCGGGCTGGAGGCACGTGACCTCGAAGCCTCTTGCTTCCAAAGCTTTAAAAGGATGGAGCACGGCGTGGTGTTCAACGGCGGTGGTGATGATATGGCGGCCGCGCTTTCCGAGCCGCTCACAGGCGGAAAAAATCGCCCAGTTGTCGGCTTCCGTGCCGCCGGAGGTGAAGAAGACGCGCTCCGGTTCTGCGCCAAGGGCATTGGCGACGGCCTTGCGGGCGGATTTCAGTTCGCGCTCGGCCTCGATCCCCAGATCGTGAACAGACGAGGGGTTTCCCCAGTGATCGCAGAGTAAGCGCGTCATGGCCGAAACGCAGGCGGCGTTCGGCTTGGTGGTTGCGGAATTGTCCAAGTAGATCATAAGATTACCTCGTTTGAGTAAACAGCCGTGGGTTTTGTTCGCGGCCGGAGTAGGAGAAGGAAAGCGTCAGCCGTTTTGCCAAGGCTATTTGCCGACGCAGAAGCGCTCGAAGATGCGGTTGGTGATGTCCTCGCGGACGACGCGGCCGGTGGCTTCGCCGAGCGCTTCCATCGCGGCCTCTACGTCAACGAGCACCGCGTCGGGGGTCATGCCGAGGCGAAGAGACGAGAGGGCGGCTTCGATCGAGGCGCGGGATTTTGCAATGGCGTTGGCCTGCCGGGCGTTTGTCAGAATCGAGCCGTCGCAGGGGGCTTCGTCGGTAAAGACCATGTCGAGCGCCTGCTCGAGCAGATCGAGGCCCTCGAGCCTTGCACAGCTGACGGGAATGACGTAGGAAAACGGAAGCTCGCTGGGATCGACGGCGCAGGGAAGATCCTGCTTGTTTAAAATCGCGATGGCCTCGGGGGCTTGCAGCGCCGCGTCCATAGCGGCCTCGTCCTCGGGCGTTAAGGGCTTCGAGCCGTCGACGACGAAGAAGGCAAGCTGGCAGGTCTGCGCAGCCCTCAGGGAACGCTCGACCCCGAGATGCTCGACGGTATCGCTCGTGTCGCGGATGCCGGCGGTGTCAAGAAGGCGCAGAAGATGGCGGCCGAGGGTCACGGTCTGCTCGACCGCGTCGCGGGTGGTGCCGGGAATGTCGGTGACGATGACGCGGTCAAAGCCCGCGAGAGCATTGAGTAAGCTCGATTTTCCGGCGTTCGGCGCGCCCAGGATCGCGGTCTGCACGCCGTTTTTGATGAAGCTGCCGCGGCGGCAGGAGGAAAGCAGCGTGTCGAGCTTATTGGAGGCGGAGCGCAGGGTATCCGCGTAGGCTTGCAGGCGGAAGGGCTCGATGTCTTCGTCGGGATAGTCCAGAACGGCGTGGAAATGCGAGCAGATGTCCATGAGGCTATCATAGATGGGATCCAGCTTTTTGCGCAGGACGCCCGCAACCTGACCGGCCGCGTTGGCGGCGGCGTCGGCAGTTTCGGCGTCGATGAGGTCAATGACGGCCTCGGCCTGCGTGAGATCCATCTGGCCGTTTAAAAATGCGCGCTTGGTAAATTCGCCCGGCCCTGCCTGATGAAAGCCGTTAGAAAGGAGCGCCGAAAGCCCCGCGGTCAGGACGGCGGGAGAGCCGTGGCACTGGAACTCGACCGTGTCTTCTCCGGTGTAGGAGTGCGGCGCACGGGAGACGAAGACCATCGCCTCGTCGATGGGGCGGCGCGTTTCGTCATAAAGCGTGCCGCGGGCGAGCTTCCGGTCGGGCAGAGCCGATAAGCTCTGACCGGTATAGAGCGCAAACACGCGGCCGGCTAAGTCGATGCAGCCGTCTCCGGACATGCGAAGAATGCCGATGCCGCTGCGTACCAGGCCGGTTGCGATGGCGGCGATGGGATGAGCCATGTAACATCACCTCAGATAATGCCCCGGTATAGGCTCCGAGGCGTTTGGTTTATTGAAAGATCACGTCCACACCCTTGAGCATGAGGGGGTTGACGTCGAAAATCGCTTTGTCTCCGAGCTTACAGGGGACGTCCGTCACGTCAATGACGGTGTGGAGCATGCCGATGTGACCGAGAACTTTGCAGCGCTTGGTGCCGAGCAGAACGGTGTAGCCCCTGCGGCCGAAGATCAGCTGCTTGAGATTCGAGAGAACGCCGCGCAGGCTGTCGCGCCGCCTCGTCAGATCGTTTCCCATCTGGCAGCCAAAGCCGTTGTACCAGCCGACGGGGAGGACTGCGATGCGGGTGGGCTTTTTGGCCTTCCAGCCAGCGCCGTAGCCGCAGGAATGGCCGCGGGGGAGCCAACGAAGCTCGTCGACGGTTGCCTCCAGCGTGCCGACACGCTTTAAATTGTAGCTTCCTTTGAAGCTCAGCCTTCCTAAGATGGCAGAGCCGACGCGAACGGCGTCCATCGCGTAATTCGGAAAGCGCAGGAGGCCGGCGGAATTGCAGCAGTGGCACACGCCGGGGTCGAAGCCCTTTTCCTGCAATTGACGGATCACGGAGCGGAAGGCGACCATTTGCAGATCGGTCGCTTTTTTGTTGCAGAACGCGGAATGAAAGTGCGTGTAGATGCCGAGAAGCTCTAAGCCGTCCATATAGGAATAGAGGTGGATGAGCTTGTCCATTTCGCTCGGCAAAAAGCCGTAGCGCCCCATGCCGGTGTCAATTTCCACGTGCGCGCGAACCTTCTGCTTGCGCTGGGTGGCGATGCCGTTTAAAACCGCCGCGTCGTCCGGACTGGACACGGTGAGAATGACGCCGAGGTCTAAAAGCTGGTGCACCTCGTCGACATCGCAGGTCGGGCGGATCATGAGGATATCCTGCGGGAAGCCTGCGTCTCGCAGCTGCTTTGCGTCTGAAATTTCTGTGACGCAGAACGTGTCGACGCCAGCGTCCCGGCAGATGGCGGCAAGCGGCACGAGACCGAGGCCGTATCCGTTTCCTTTGACAACGGCGAAGAGCCGGGCTTTTCCGGCGCGCTTTTTGAGCGTTTCAAGATTCTGACGGATGGCGGCGGAATCTACCAGGTAACGTTTCATGCGCGTGCTCCTTTATTTGCCGCGGTTGCGGATGAGATAGACCTTTTTGCGAAGCTCTTTGAAGACGGACGTTCCGTGCTCGACCGCGAAGTATATGGCGGGGGAGAGAACCAAGTCCATTTCGCCGACGAACTCAGTGAAATCGCCGCCGAAGCCCTGCTTGAAGCGGAAGAGGCCATAGAGAGGGTTATCTTCGGACACGTCGCCGGAGACGCCCCGGAAGTCATAGATGCGGCAGTTCGTTTCGACCGCCCACTGGATCATGCGCCACTGGAGCAGATAGTTCGGCATGAGGTTGCGGTGCTCGTTGCTCGATGCGCCGTAGAGATACCAGACCTTGTCGCCGTAGTGGATGGCAAGGGTGCCTGCGATGGGGGTACCCGCAGGGTCGAAGGCCATATAGAGCCTTGCGTGCTCGCCGAGGTTATCGAGCATGGCGGAAAAGTATTCGGGCTTTCTGGTGACGAAGCCGTCGCGCACGCCGGTGGTGAGCATGAGATCGGAGAATGCGGGAACCATTTCCTTGCCGCAGATTTTGACCGTGACGCCCTTGCGCTCGGCAAGACGAATGTTGTAGCGCCATTTCTGATGGAAGTTTGCCAGAAGTTCTTCCTCGGTTTTGCCCTCGACGTTCAGGCGGAAAACGTAGCGGGGCTGGATGGCCTCGAAGTTTTTGCCGCCCTCCTTGGCTTTGAAGCCAAAGCTCTGGAGCATGGAGGAAAAGGCGGTATTGCTCGAGGGAACGTCGGGGTCGATTTTGATGACGTAGGATTTGTATTTTTTCGCCAGAGCCTTCGCACCATCTAAAAGCTGCGAGAAGGTTTCGCGGTCGTCGAGGTCGCACACGGGGGCGCGGCAGCCGTACATTAACGTTCTGCCGATGCCGGGGACTTTTCGCGTCATGACGGCGAGGCTGCCTTTGATTGCTCCGTCTTCGCCTCTGACGGCGATGGCGTCCCATTTCCACATGGGCTTCTGCTTGCCCCAGAGATAGCTCTGGGCAAAGTTGCCCTTGGGATGGGACTGGACGAAGGTTTCGTATTCCGGAAGCGTTTGCTCGGTGATGAATTCGTACATGGTTGTCGCTCCATATCTATATATATATTGTATGGCGCGGGAAAACCGCGCGCGGGTGTCGAAAGAGTTCATATTATCTTACCACATTTCGTGTTTGGATGCAAACAATACCGTATAGTTTTTCCCGGGGAGCGGCACAATAATTCCCAAGAGGTGATCGGGAATGGTCGATGGGAAGGCGCTGGCGGCGCGGTTCGCGGGGGCGGCGGATTTTGAGACGCGGAGGGTGCTCTCCGGCGGGAATGAATTGGAGATTTTCTTTCTCGACGGGCTGACCTCCGGCGGGGATATTGCGGATTTTGTGGTGCGGCCTTTAAGCGAGGCGCGGCAGGACGAGCACGAGCAGACGCTTTTTACAAGAGCGGAGCGGGGGCTTGTGTGGTGCGCGTCGATGAAGGAGGCGAAGGACACGGACGAGGCGGCGGAGCTGCTGGTCAACGGGTTCTGCGTGATTTTGTTTCCGAAGACGGGAAAGGCGCTGGCGTGCGAGGTGAAGACGGGGGAGAAACGCTCGCCTTCTGCTCCGGAGGCGGAGAATACCGTCAAGGGCGCGAAGGACGCGTTCACGGAGACGCTGCGCACGAATACGAGCCTGATCCGCCGCCATCTGCGCACGCCGGAGCTGCGGCTGGCGGAGATGGTCGTGGGCAGGCGGTCACTGACGAAGGTGACGGTCTGCTGGGTGGAGGGGCTTACCGACCCGGAGCTGCCGGAGAAAATGCGGACGAGGCTCGAGAGCATCGACATTGACGGGCTGCTTTCTCCGGCGGCGATTGAGGAATATGTGACGGGGTCGCGGCGGACAGCGTTTCCGCTTCTGGAGTTTACGGAGCGGACAGACCATTTTTGCCAGGGGCTTCTTGACGGGCAGGTGGGACTGCTCGTGGACGGGCTTCCGATCGGGTATCTCGCGCCGGTGAGCTTCGGCAGGCTCATGCGCTCGCCGGAGGATCGGGCGACGGACTACTTGTCTGCATCGATGCTGCGGATTTTGCGGTATCTGGCGTTGGGCGTGAGCTTGCTTTTGCCGGGAATTTACACGGCGATGGCGATGTTTCACCAGCAGATGCTGCCGACGAAGCTGCTGCTGTCTATTATAGAGAGCAAGCAGGATGTGCCGTTTTCGACGCTCTTTGAGGTGGTGGGACTTCTTTGCGCGTTTGAGCTTTTGCAGCAGGCGGGGCTCCATCTGCCGCAGGCGATCGGGACGGCGGTGTCGATCATCGGGGGACTGGTGGTCGGGACGGCGGCAGTGGACGCGAAGCTGGTGTCTCCGGCGGCCTTGATCGTGAGCGCGTCGAGCGGAATCTGCGGATTTACGCTGCCGAACCGGGAGTTATCGGACGCGCTGCGGTTGTGGCGGCTGGGACTGACGGTACTGGGGGGCTTTTTTGGGTTGTTCGGTGTGACGGCAGGGCTTTTGCTGCTGCTTGTGAAGCTTGCGGGGCTCGAGAGTCTGGGAAGAAGCTATCTCGCGCCGTTTGGCGAGGCGGAGGTCAAGGGCGCTTTGACACGTGAGCGGCTGGCAGAGCAGAAATGGCGGGACGGGACACTCCGGCCGCTCGATGAACGAAATCAGAGGTGACGGATTTGAAGAGGCTTTGGGTATTTTTCGCGGCGCTGGCCGTGTGTACGATAGTCGCGGGACTGGACGAGGGAGAGGCGCACGATGCGGCGGCGCTGGTTCCGGTGCAGGCGCTGCTGATCGACGCGAAGGACGGGGAGGTTCTGGTGACGGCGGATACGGGGGACGATGGCCGGGGCGGGAACCTCGACGAAGCGCTTTCAGATCTGCGCGATGGGTGCGCAGGGACACTTTTTACGCAGACGGCGGAGCATGTGATCGTGACGAGCCGGGCATGGTATTTGGCGCCGCAGGTCTGTGTGAGCCGGCAGCTTCGTCCGGCGGCGAAACTGTACCGGGCGATGGAGGAGGTCAATGAACCGGAGAAGGCGCTTCGGTTTTTGCAGGCGCATCCGGGAACGCTGACGCTTTCTCATGCGCGGGCGGCGCTGCTGGAAAACCGGGAGGAGGTTGCGCCGGTTCTATTACAGGTGGAAGGAGAATTCCGGCTTGGAGGGTAGCATTTCCGGGCGGCAGACGGGCGCGTGGGGGTTCTGCGCGGTTTCGGTTCCGGCGGTTCTGACGTGCGCGGGGCTCGGCTGGGGCTGGGTGCTGCTGGGCTGCGCAATCGCGGCGGCGTATTATTTTCTGACGCAGGAGCTGGCAAGCGGCGCGGTGTATCTGCCGGAGCTGACAATGCGCGCGTTCGGAAAACCGGCCGGCCGGGCGTTTCTGGGGCTGGGCGGCGTGTTTACGCTGCTTGCGGCTGCGCAGACGGCGGCAAGAGCGGGCATCGCGTTTCCGGACGGAACGGCGAAGCTGGCAGGGGCGGTTCTGGCTCTTCTTGGGACGCTGGCGGGCGAGAGGGGCGCGAAGCAGGCGGCAAAGGTCTGTGGCGTTCTGTTTCTGATACTCGCGGGGCTCTATACAATTATGATACTGGCGGCGGCAAAGAATGTGGAGCTGCGGTGGATGAAGCCCTGGGGCGGGGCAAGGCAGACGCTGGAGGTGATCCCGGCGCTGCTGATTCTGACGTGTCTGCGGTTTTTGCCGGGAAGGACGCAGCCGGTAAAGAGCAGATGGCTGGGGGCGCTTTTGCTCTGTCCGGCGATCCTTGCGGCGGTGACGGCGGGGTGCTTGTCCTCGAGGCTCACGCAGCAGCTGACGTTTCCGTTTTATACGGTCAGCCAGAGCCTGAGCGTGCTGGGGGTGATGGAACGGCTGGAGCCGGTTGTTTCAGCGGCACTGCTCCTGGGCTTTTTTGCGCTGGAGAGTCTGCTTCTGGAGGCCGGGCGGGAACAGATTGTGTGGGCTGCGCCAGGGATCGCGGAGAAGAGATGGACGCGGTTTGCGCTTGGTGCGGCGGCGTTTGGACTGAGCTTTTTGACGGACGGAATACCGGCTGCGGCATGGGCGCTGGGAGCGGCTGTATGTTGGGGAATCACGCCGCTATTAACACAACTAATAGTGGCTATCAAATAATTTGCGAAAATTCGAAAAAAGGGGTTGACAAACGGCTTTTGCTTTGATAATATATGCGAGCGCTCGAGAGAGCGGCGGCAAAGCGGATGCGAGTCAAGAAAAACTTCGAAAAAGATCGAAAAAAGCTCTTGACAAACAGATGAAGCTGTGCTAGAATAAATGAGTTCGCTGCGAGAGAGAAATCAATCAAAGCTGAACGAGCTCACAAAAAGTTTTAAAGAATTTGAAAAAAGTTCTTGACAAATGAAACTTGACGTGATATAATGAATAAGCTCATTTATGAGCGACCCGCTGAGTTAGCGGAGTGCACCTTGTAAATTAAACAACGAGAAACATGAACAAACACCTTGGACAATTTAGTTCCGAAAGGAACAAAAGATAAGTTGTTCGATGAATGTCTGAAAATGAGATTCTTTGAATAGCCAACGAAAATTCTTGAGTAAAGCTAAGAGCGAACCAAGATGAAATTGATTTTAGAGCTTCGGCTTTAAGATACCATTTTATTGAGAGTTTGATCCTGGCTCAGGACGAACGCTGGCGGCGTGCCTAACACATGCAAGTCGAACGAAGCACTGTGGATAGAGACTTCGGTCAATTGAAGCTTTGACTTAGTGGCGGACGGGTGAGTAACGCGTGAGGAACCTGCCTTTCAGTGGGGGACAACAGTTGGAAACGACTGCTAATACCGCATAATGTG
>CAKUNY010000054.1 GCA_934668605.1 uncultured Oscillospiraceae bacterium
CAAGGACGTGGGTGACTCCCGCGTCCTTTTCAGCTTTCCGGGGATACATTTTTTGTATGCGCTGTGAAAAACCGTCAGTTTTTGTCGAATCTGCTGTCCAGCTTTTTGAATTGCGCCCGCATTTTGTGCGACTTGATGAAAATTTTTCGTATTTTTTACCGTTCTGCCTATTGCTGTTTTGGCGGTTTTGTTGTATGATTCTGGTATACCCTTTCGCATTTGCGAGAGCGAGATAAAAAGGAGGATACTATGAAGAAACTTGTTGCACTTCTGCTTTGCCTCGTCATGGTTCTGAGCCTTGGAACCACGGCCTTCGCGGCAGACGGAAAATCCAACGACATTGTCATCCTGCACACCGACGACGTGCACTGCGGCGTTTCCGACGGCATGGGCTATGCCGGTGTCGCGGCGTACAAGGCCGAAATGGAGCAGACGCACAATTATGTTGCGCTGGTCGATTGCGGCGACGCGGTACAGGGCGGCGCGATCGGCACGCTGTCCGGCGGTTCGTATCTGGTCGACATCATGAACCAAACCGGCTACGACTTCGCCACGTTCGGCAACCATGAATTCGACTACAAGGTACCCCAGCTTGCCAAGCTGACCAAGCAGGCCAAGTACACATACCTCGCCTGCAACTTCAAGTACCTCGGCAAGGGCACGTCCGACGTCACCTACAAGCCGTATGAGATCGTCGATTACGGCGGAACCAAGGTCGCTTACGTCGGCATCGCCACGCCGGAGACTTTCGTGAAGTCCACCCCCGCCTACTTCCAGGACGCGAACGGCAACTACATCTATTCGTTCTGCGAGGACGACGACGGCTCGGCTCTGTACAATGCCATCCAGTCCACCGTTGACGAAGCCAGAAAGGCCGGCGCCGACTACGTCATTGCCCTTGCCCACCTCGGCAACAACGGCATCACCGAACGCTGGAGCTCCAAGACCGTCATCGCCAACACCACCGGCATCGACGCCATGCTCGACGGCCACGACCACGAGACGCTGACGACGAAGGTCGCCAACAAGGACGGCAAGGAGATCATCCTCGCCGAGGCCGGTCAGAAAGACGGCAAGCTCGGTGTGCTCGGCAAGCTGACCATCGCCGCCGACGGCACGATCACGTCCGAGCTCATCTCCGCCAAGGACGTTACCGCGAAGGATGAAACCGTTGCGGCTTACGTCGAAAACATTCAGAACTCCTTCTCCGACACCGTTTCCAAGGTCGTCGCCAAGAGCTCCATCACGCTCAATGACTACGACGAGAACGGCAACCGCCTGGTTCGCAACAGCGAAACCGCGCTCGGCGACCTCGCAGCGGACGCTTACCGCGTCATGATGGACGCCGACATCGGCATCATGAACGGCGGCGGCCTGCGCGCTCCCATTAAGGCAGGCGACATTACCCTCAATGATATTCTGACCGTCTTCCCGTGGGGCAACCTCCCCTGCAAGATGGAAGTGACCGGCCAGACCGTTCTTGATATGCTGGAAATGGGCGCGATCAAGTACCCGGCAGAGTCCGGCGGTTTTTTGAGCGTCTCCGGCCTCAAGTACACCATCGTCTCGAGCATCCCGTCTTCCATTGAGCTGACCGACAAGGGCGAGTTCGTCAAGGTCGCAGGCGCGCGCCGCGTCCAGAACGTCCAGGTGCTCAACAAGAAGACCGGCGTCTATGAGCCGATCAACCCCAAGAAGACCTACACCCTTGGCGGCATCGACTACACCATCACCTACTGCGGCGACGGCTTCACGATGTTCAAAAACTCCAAGGTTCTCAAAGCCGGCGACGCGACCATGACTGACGCGCAGACGGTTCTGTCCTACATCGAAACAAAGCTCGGCGGCACCATCGGTGAGCAGTACGCAAAGCCCGCCGGCCGTATTTCCATCGTGAGATACACCGACGTTGTGCCCGGCAAGTGGTATGAGAAGGCTGTCAACTACGTCAGCGACAACGGCCTCATGAACGGCGTCGGCACCGGCTTCAACCCCGACGGCGCGCTGACGCGCGGCATGCTCGTCACGATCCTCTACCGTCAGGCAGGCTCCCCCGCTGTGGAGACGAAGGTTTCCGCCAAGTTCTCCGACTGCGAGGAAGACAGCTGGTACGCGCCCGCTGTTGTCTGGGCAGCTGAAAACAACATCGTCGGCGGCTACGCGGACGGCACGTTCGCGCCCAACAAGGCCATCACCCGTCAGGAAATGGCGAAGGTGCTCTATGGCTACGACAAGACCATCGGCAAGGCCAAGGACGAGGCAGCGACCGAGCTGACCTACTCCGACCTCTCCTCCATCGCAGACTGGGCGCTCGAGGGCGTTCACTACTGCACCGCGACCAAGTATCTCTCGGGCTCGAACAATGCCTTCAACCCCACCGGCACGGCTACCCGCGCGATGGTCGCGCAGGTCTTCATGAACATGGCGGCCTGATCATTTTCAAAAAGAAATCGCAGCTTCACAGGAAATCGCCCGGCTTTCGCCGGGCGATTTTTGCAAATCATCCAAGGAGGAACGGTTATGAAACAGCTATTACGTATCGTACTCGGCTTCTTGCCGCTGGGCGTCGGCTTTTTGCAGAACGCTTACATGATGGCGCGTATGGATACGCTGCCGCCCTTGATGCTCATCGCACTCGGGACGCTTCTTCTCTGGGGTCTTCTCAGCTATCTGACGTTCGACGGCAAATCAAGAGTGCTCTCTCAGACGCTGGCGTTTAACGCCGCAAGCCTTCTGGCGCTGGCGCTCGTGCTGGTACAGGAGCTTCTTTTGGGGCATTACTGGCCGAATTGGGCCGGCGTTGCTTCGCAGTTCTTTTTCCTGCCGCTCATCAATCTGACCGGCATTCTCCCCCTGCACTACCTCTGGCTCGACGACGTGGTCATCAGTCTCGTCCTGTTTTTCATCAGCCTAGCCATCTGCCGCAAGAAGCAAAAGGTCATACAGGCAAACGAAGAGCATCCGTAGATTTTACGGATGCTCTTTTCACACATTGTCCGTGGTTGTGGGTCGATGTGGGCATCGCCCCCTACGAAGGGGCGTTTTTTACTGCGGCAGCGCCATGTGCGCCTCGCGATCCAGCATCGGAACGTAGTGGTTATGGATGGTGACGGCGCGGTAGGCCGGGCGCATGATGCGGTTGCCGGTTAGAACCTCCTCCATCCGGTTGGCGCACCAGCCCGCGATACGAGCCGTTGCAAACAGCGGCGTGAAGACCTCCTGCGGAATGCCCAGCATGCGATAGACGAGGCCGGAGTACATGTCGACGTTCGCGCAGATGGGGTCGTCGCTTCTGCGCTTTTCCTGCAAGAGCTCCGCACCGATCGTCTCGACCTTCTCCAGCAGCTCAAAATCATCCGCAAAGCCCTTGACCTCCGCCAGATGCCCCGCGTATTCCTTGATCAGCACCGCGCGCGGGTCGGAAAGCGTATAGACCGCGTGGCCGAGGCCGTAAATTTTGCCCGAGCGGTCGCCGGCCTCACGCGCAAGGAGCCGCACGAGATAGTCGCGGATCGAGCCGTCATCCTTCGCGTTCACGTTTGCCTTCACGTCGCGGAACATCTGCATGACCTTGGCGTTCGCGCCGCCATGCAGGGGGCCTTTTAAGGAGCCCACCGCGCCCGCGATCGCGCTGTAGGTGTCCGTGCCGCTTGAAGACAGCGCGCGGCAGACGAACGTCGAGTTGTTGCCGCCGCCGTGCTCGGCATGGATCATCATCATCATATCAAGAAGATGCGCCTCTTCCTCCGTGTAGCTCGCATCCGGGCGGATCATCCGCAGGAAATTTTCCGCCGCCGAAAGCTCCGCGCTCGGATAGTGGATGTGAAGAGACTCGCCGTCAAAATAGTGCCGGTTGACCGCGTACGCGTTCGCGACGATCGCCGGGAACGAGCCGATGAGCTTGATGGACTGCGTGAGCAGATTCTCCGCCGAAATATCGTCGGGATTTTCGTCGTAGGAATACAGCAGCAGCACGCTTCTTGCCAGGTCATTCATAATGTCCCGGCTCGGATGGCGCATGATCATGCCCTCCGTGAAGCCCGCAGGCAGCTTTCTGGCCTCGCACATGATCGCATTGAAATACGACAGCTCCGATTGCGTCGGTAAGTGTCCCATGAGGAGCAGATACGCGACCTCTTCATAGCCGAACGTGCCGCTTTTCCGGTGTGCCTCAACGATCTCGTTCAGATCAATGCCGCGATAGTAGAGCTTGCCGGGAACCGGAATCCGGCGCCCGTCTTCGATCAGATAGCCCTGCACGCTGCCGACCTTCGTCACGCCGATGAGTACGCCCGTGCCGTCGCTGTTTCGAAGGCCGCGCTTGACCTCGCCAAAATAATAGCTGTCCGGAATCTGATATTCCTTTTTGACAAGTTCACTGAGATCTGCCGTTTTGCTGCGCGAATCCAATTCACGTTCCATGATGTTCTTCTCCTTTAGCAATCGCGGTTTTCATGTTGGGCTCATTATAGCGGCAGTTTTTCAAAAATGCAAGAACTAATTTTCTAAAATTCAAAATTCTTTTCAATTTCTTTGCATAATTGAATATATAGTTGCATTTTCCGAAAAAATGCAAGATTTTTGCAAGCTTCATAAAATTTCATTCATTTTGTTCTTGCATTTTTCGGCAACCCTTGCTATACTGTTCGCATGAAAGCAGCCGGGCTTCTCCCCGGCAAACCGGAACGGAAAGGACGGATGCACATGATCCGATTGATTGACAGCGGCGTAACGATTCGAGGCAGCAAGCCGGTTTGCGCAGACGCATTTGATACTGGCGCGAAGGAAAAGACCATTGCCGCGAAAATTCTGGCCAGCCACAGCAAAGAAGCGACGGACGGTCAGCTCCACATCACCTTCGACGGCCTGATCTCCCACGATATCACCTACGTCGGCATCATCCAGACGGCAAGAGCCAGCGGCCTGACGCGCTTCCCCGTCCCCTACGTTCTGACGAACTGTCACAACAGTCTCTGCGCCGTCGGCGGGACGATCAACGAAGACGACCATGTCTTCGGCCTCTCTGCGGCCATCAAATACGGCGGCGATTACGTACCCGCCAATCAGGCCGTCATTCATCAGTACGCGCGCGAGATGATGACCGGCTGCGGCAAGATGATCCTGGGCTCCGACAGCCACACCCGCTACGGCGCGATCGGCACGATGGGCGTTGGAGAAGGCGGCCCTGAGCTTGTCAAGCAGCTGCTGCAAAACACATACGACGTTGCAAAGCCGCAGGTCGTGCTCGTCTGGCTGACGGGCGAGGTGCCCCACGGCGTGGGGCCGCACGATGTGGCCATCGCGCTCTGCGGCGCGACGTATAAAAACGGCTTCGTCAAAAACAAGGTCCTCGAATTTGCAGGCCCCGGCGTGAAGCATCTTCCGATGGACTTCCGCATCGGCATCGATGTCATGACAACCGAGACGGCCTGTCTGAGCTCGATCTGGGAGACAGACGAGAAGGTCGAAGAATATCTCACCATCCACGGCCGTCCGGACGCTTACCGCCCCCTGCGCGTGGAAGAAGGCGCGTACTATGACAGCTGCATCGAGCTTGACCTTTCAAGCCTCGAGCCGATGGCGGCTCTCCCCTTCCATCCGTCCGAGGCTGTAACACTGCGCGAGCTGATCGCGAATCCCGGCGATTATCTGCGCGAGATCGAGCAGCGGGCGCATGAGCAGTTCGGTGGCAAGGCAGAGCTCCATCTGACAAGCAAAATCGTTAACGGAAAGCTCACAGTCGATCAGGGCGTGATCGCAGGCTGCTCGGGCGGTATGTACGACAATATCGCGGAGGCCGCCTCGATATTAAACGGCTTCGACGTCGGCTGCGGCGATTTCTCGCTGTCGGTCTATCCGCCGTCGATCCCCGTGAATCTCGAGCTCATCCGAAACGGTGTGCAGCAGCAGCTTTTAGAGGTGGGCGCGCTCTTCAAGCCCTGCTTCTGCGGCCCCTGCTTCGGTGCGGGCGATGTTCCGGCCAACAATGCCCTTTCCATCCGCCACACGACGCGCAACTTCCCGAACCGCGAGGGCTCGAAGCCCGGAAACGGCCAGCTGGCCGGCGTTATCCTGATGGATGCGCGCTCGATCGCCGCGACCGCACGGAACCACGGCGTGCTCACCTCCGCTGCTGACGTTGCGTACGACGCACCCAAGCCTGTTACGCGCACGTTTGACGCGGATGTTTACAAAAAACGCGTCTACTTTGGCGCAGGCAAACCCCAGCCGGAGCACGAACTGAAGTTCGGCCCCAACATTACCGAGTGGCCGAAAATTCCGGCGCTCTCGGAGAATCTTCTCATGCAGGTGGCCTCCGTCCTGCGCGACCCCGTGACCACGACGGACGAGCTGATTCCCTCGGGCGAAACATCGTCGTACCGTTCGAACCCTCTGAAGCTCGCCACCTTTGCCCTCTCCCGCCGCGACCCCGAGTATGTCGCCCGCGCAAACGCGACGTATGCGCTCGAGCTTGCCCGCGCGGACGGCCTTGTCCCGCCGGAGCTGGAAGCGGTTCTGAGCAAGCTCGGTCTTTCAAAGGACGACGCCAAAACCATGCAGCTCGGCTCCGTGATCTTCGCCAACAAGCCCGGCGACGGCTCGGCGCGCGAGCAGGCTGCATCCTGCCAAAGAGTGCTCGGCGGCTGCGCGAATATCTGCTATGAATTTGCCACAAAACGCTACCGCTCGAACTGCGTCAACTGGGGCATGCTCCCGTTCACGCTGGAGCCCGGCACGGAATTTACCGCAGAACCCGGCGATTTTATCTTCGTTCCCGATGTGAAACGCAAGGTGGAAGCCGGAGACGAATGCTTCCCGGCAACTGTTCTCCGTGCGGACGGCAGCGTCTATAGCCTGACGCTCTGGCTCAAAAACACATCCGCTGAAGAGCGCGAGCTGCTGCTGCGCGGCTGCCTCATGAACCACTATGCCGCACAGAAAAAGGAGTAAGCCATGGAAAAAATCAGGATGCAAAACGCCATCGCGGAACTCGACGGCGATGAAATGACCCGCGTTCTGTGGGGCATGATCAAGGACGAGCTGATTCTCCCCTTTGTCGACCTCAATACCGAATACTACGACCTCTCCATCCAGAACCGCGATAAAACGGAAGACACCGTGACCGTGCAGGCTGCGGAAGCAATCAAGCGCCTGCATGTCGGCGTCAAATGCGCGACGATCACACCCAATTTGCAGCGGCAGGAGGAATATCACCTTAAAAAGCTCTGGAAGTCTCCCAACGCGACCATCCGCGCCGCGCTCGACGGCACGGTCTTCCGCACCCCGATCCTCATTTCCAAGGTCAAGCCCGTCGTCTCCTGCTGGAAAAAGCCGATCACCATCGCACGGCACGCCTACGGCGATATCTACAAGGCCGTGGAATACCGCGTCCCCTGCGCGGGAAAAGCGGAGCTCGTCTTTACCGACGAGCACGGCGCAGAGCTCTCCCGCCAGACGGTCTATGATTTCAAAGCCCCCGGCGTATTGCAGGCGATGCATAACCGGGACGACTCTATTTTGTCGTTTGCCCGCTGCTGCTTTACCTACGCGCTGTCAGTGCATCAGGACGTCTGGTTCTCAAGCAAGGACACCATTTCCAAAGATTACGACCAGACCTTCAAGCTTCTGTTCCAGAAGGTGTTTGACGAGGAATTTAAGGACCAATTTGAAGCCGCCGGTCTTCACTACCGCTACGCGCTCATCGACGACGTGGCCGCGAAGGTCATCCGCTCCGAGGGCGGCATGATCTGGGCGTGCAAGAACTATGATGGAGACGTCATGAGCGACCTCATTGCCGCCGCCTCCGGGAGCCTTCCCATGATGACGAGCGTCCTCGTCTCGCCGGACGGGAACTTTGAATATGAGGCCGCGCACGGAACTGTCGTCGACCACTACCGCAGATGGCGCGAAGGAAAGCCCGTCTCCACCAATCCCCTTGCAACGATCGCCGCCTGGGCTGGCGCACTCCATAAACGCGGAGAACTGGACGGAAACGAAGCGCTCATGCGCTACGCCGACTGCCTCTCGTGCGCCGGAATTGACGTCTTCGAAGAAGGCTACCTCTCGGAAGACCTTGCACACCTGTGCGATCCTGCGGAGCTCAAGGAAATGCCGGAAAACGGAAAGCTTTTGAAGCGCATCCGCGCGCGGCTTGAAGCGCTGTTATCCGCATAACGATTCACGGGCGGCTCTTTTGAGCCGCTCGTTTTTGCTGCGCCAACGCTTAAATTTTCTTAAAATTTCCGAATGCGGCGCAAAAGATTGATTCTTTCGGCAGGATGTGATAAAATACATTGGTCTATGCAAAAACTAACATCCATACTGGAGAGATTTTATGCCGCAAATGAAACTGTTTGGCAACTCCCGGTCGGCTGCCCGTGTGGCAGGCCGCCGCAAGGCAGAGCCCGAGGATGCGCCGAAGGAAAAGAAGCAAAAGAAGAAAAAGCCTCTCAAGGTGCTTGCCATCTGGCTGACCGTGATTCTCTGTCTGGAAGGACTCTATTTCTTCCTGTGCTACACGCAGAACAGCTTTGTCAAGCGCTGGCGCACAATTTACATCCAGACGGCTATGTCCACCATGCGTCACCAGTGGATGGCGACGTATCTGCTGCCCGAGTCCGTCATTGACGAGGTCTTGCAGATGCGCATCCAGGCGGCGGAGGCCGTCGGCGACAAGGAAAGCTCCTGGAGCAGCAAGCCGGAGACAAAGCCCGCCGAGCCCGCAAAGCCCGATGTGAAGCCCGTCGACACCGAGGTCACCGAGCTTCCGACCGAAACCATGCCGCAGGAGGACGCGCAGGAGCTGGCACGGCAGGCATTCTACGAGCTCTTCTGGGAGCTCGACCAGACGACGATGGAAGATTACGTCGCGCAGAATCCGTCGGTGCTCGATAACGGCTGGGAAAACATCAACATCAACGAGGCAGGACTTGACGACAGCGGCACATCGATCATGACGACGATGGGCGAACAGGTGCTTGCGATCAACGCCAAAGAAGAGATCCTGCTCGTGCGCGTCGAAGGCTCCGGCTATCGCGGCATTCTGGCCATCGCCAAAGACCCGGCGCGGCTGAACGTTGAAAACTCCTCCGGCGTCGGCCAGTTCGGTCAGCTCACCGGCACGATCGCGCAGGCGCACAACGGCATTCTAGCTACGACCTGTTCCGGCTTCATTGACATTGACAGCCAGGGCAACTGGGGCAACGGCAACGGCGGCCTGATTGCGGGCTACGCAATGTCAAACGGCCACGGCTACGGCACGCACTACGTCTCGAACCCCAATTTCCAGTATTACCGGCTGGAGATCCACACCGACAACCTCATCTACATCAAGAAGGTCGACAAGGAAGTCAGCGAGGACTGCCGCGACGCGACCGAGTTCCAGCCGCCCATCATCATCGACGGCGAGGTGCTGCAAAACGACTACTGGGTCGAGCTCAACCCCCGCGTCTGCATCGGCCAGTCGGACAAATACGAAATGCTGCTGCTCGTCATTGAAGGCCGGCTTTACACTGAGGGCATTCTCGGAACCGACGTCAACGAATGCGCGAAAATTTTGCAGCGGCACAATGCCGTCCAGGCCATGAACGTCGACGGCGGCACCAGCGCCATGATGTGGTACGACGGCGAGTACGTCATTCGCGGCTCGAACGCTGCCACACGCTACACCGGCTCTCGCCCGGTTCCGAACGCGTTCGTCTATCACAAGGTCGAAGAATAAAACAAAAACCGAGGCAGATTGCTCTGCTTCGGTTTTTTCATGTATTGCGGGTCGCTTTGCTGTGCGTAGGGGGCAATATGTGCTGTGCGCTATGGAGATTTTTCCGGAAGATGCGTAGGGGGCGATGCCCACATCGCCCCAAGGGCAGTTTCGAATTCGCCGAAAATTTCCGTAAAAACGGTGCAGTTTGCCGGGTCGATGTAGGCATCGACCCCTACGCGATGTATCGCATCTTCATGGCAAACACTACTCCTGTTCGTAGGTCTGCTCCTCGCGCTCGGAGATGAGGTTCCAGACGAACTGGAAGAACCTTTTGTTGAAGTAGAACAGGTACACGCCGAGCACCGTGAGTCCCAGCGTGACGAGCCACGCCATCGTCACATCGGTCAGAAAGTGCGCGCCCATGCGCAGCCGCGAGAACGCGACCGCCGCCGTCCAGAGGCAGCTGAGAAGCCCCAGCCGCTTTTCCTTGCCCTTAAAGTGCTTGGAGACTGTCGGAAGGAGCGCAGCGAGCATCGCGCAGGCGGCGCAGGCCGTGTGGCCGGACGGGAAGGAGCGGAACTCGTCGGACGAAACGCCCTCAGCCACCAGTTGATTTTTGAGCGCACTCCCCGCCTTCCACCACGGCGTAAAATAGCTCGCGTTGCCCGTCGAGGCGATGAGGCGCATTCTGGCTCTGCCCCAGGGCACCTTGATAATATTGATGAGAAGCATCGTACCTACGCAGACGAAGATGATCGTCAGCACGAACCGGATGACCGTCTTCCCCGGCGCGCCGCTCGTCACAAGCAGAAGCGCCGCCGCGCAGATCACAGAGAAGAATACTGTCACCAGCAGCGGCACCCACGACGGCATCGCGGGCACATTGTCGGTCGCTTCATGAACGGAAAGAAAAATTCCGCCCAGCACCAGCCCGGCAGAGGCCAGCAGATACAAAACGTTCCAGTCCTTTCTCAGGCATCCCCGGTGGCGGAACAAAAGTACGCCCGCGCAGATGAGCGCCAGAAACGCCGGAAGCTCACCGAAGGCCGCGAAAAACTGCCCGAAGCTGCTCTCTTTTCCGGGGTAAAGAAAGCTTGAGATCTGAAAATCGTAAACGGAACCGGCTATCATCAAAAGCAGCAGAACCGCGAACAAAAGCCGCGCGCCGCGCGTATAAGAGCGTTTGAGTTGTTTCATTGTATACCTCTCGTAATATCTATTATTATCGGAGTTTTCCGGTTTTTTACGTGTGCCGGAATAGTATATCATAATTATGTAACCTTGGCAATTGACGAAATTGCATGAATCGTGGTATCATCTTTTGGAGAAAAGTGGCGCTTGTCCACGGAAGCAGAAACGAGGCGACCCCTATGAAATTATACGAACCCAGCTTTGCCGCGCAGTTCCGTTGTCTGGCGGGCGCATGCCCGGATACGTGCTGCAAGGATTGGGAAATTATCCTGGATGAAACGACGCTCGCGCGCTATCGGGCGCTCCCCGGCGCGTTCGGCGATGAAGTGCGCAATGCTCTGACCACGGACGCGGAAGGCGACACGATGTTCCGCCTGACGGATGGGCACTGTCCTCTATTATCCGCCGACGGCCTTTGCCGCGTGCAGCTGGCGCTCGGAGAAGAAGGCCTTTGCAGCACCTGCCGCGCGCACCCGCGCTTTTATGAAGAATACGGGCAGACGAAGGAGCTCACGCTGAGCATCTCCTGCCCCGCGGCCATCGACCTTCTTTTCGCGCAGGAAACACCCATCAAATTCGTCTGCCGCGAAGACGGCGCACCTGTCTCCGGCTGCAACGATTTAGACCCCGACCGCTATTTTGCCCTGCGCCGCGCACGCGATACGGCCATTTCGATCACGCAGAACCGCGCGCTGCCGATCTCCGACCGCCTTTCTTTACTGCTGCTCTTTTCCGTGCGCCTGCAAAGGCTTATTGACGCGGAAGCCTACGGAAGACTGGACGGACTTCTGGCGCGCTTTTCTGACAAGCAAGCAGTCCGGCGCGCTCTTGCCCGCGCGAAGCGCATGCAATCGAAGCCCTCCGCTTTCTTCCCCTGTTGGATGCTCCTCAACAATATGGAGCACCTGACACAGGAGTTTCCCCGGATGCTGGACTCGCAGTCAATGCAGCGCCCGCAGCATGTGTTTGACCCGGCTTTTGATGCGCAGTGGGAGCATCTGACGGTGTACTTCCTCTGGCGTTATTTCCTCAAGGCCAGCGTCGATAGACGGGTGCTTTCGCAGACAGAAAGCTGCCTCTTCCACGTGCTCTGCATTGCGGCGCTGTTCTCCTGTCAGGACGTGCGGGATCTGCAAACACTCTCCACGCTTGCCTCTCTTTACAGCAAGGAGGTCGAGCATTCGGACGAGAACCTTCGCCTGCTTCTGCGTGTCTTCGACCGAAAGACGCTTTCGTGGAAGACGCTCTTGTCGCTGCTCGGCTGATTTTGCGCAATCCGCACAAAATATCCAAACCCGTCCTGTACCATTTGTATAATTTTCCGCTTGCGTTTTTCTGAAAACCTGATAAAATGTAGCATGCTACCTAATATACGTAGCATGCTACTTTTTTGGAGGTTTTGCCCCATGAATGCCCCCCGTCATTTAGGCAACCGCGTCCGCGTGTTATCGCAGGCCATCCGACAGGCCATCGACCGCAAGCTGACGGATCTCGATCTGACCGGCCAGCAGTCGTTCATTCTCCGCTATCTCTCGGAGCGCAAGGACGAGGTCGTATACCCCAAGGACATCGAA
This sequence comes from uncultured Oscillospiraceae bacterium, assembly GCA_934668605.1. Lineage (GTDB taxonomy): Bacteria > Bacillota > Clostridia > Oscillospirales > Oscillospiraceae > CAG-170. The sequence goes on from CAKUNY010000054.1 coordinate 12,469, forward strand.
AAGCGCTTCAATCTCACCCACCCCACCGTCTCGGGTCTTTTACAGCGGCTCGAGTGCAAAGGCTTTCTCACCTGCGAGCCGGACCCCGACGACCGGCGCTATAAGCGCGTGCTCCTGACCGAAAAGGCAGAAGACTGCCAGAAACAAATCTGGGAACACATTCAGTCAATCGAGACGCGGATGACCGCTGGGATGAGCGAACCCGAAATCGATACGCTGGTGCGGCTTCTGGACACGGCCGCGCAGAATCTGGATGTGTCCATGAATTTTGATTGTATGAAGGAGGAAAAACGGCCATGATCAAACGTCTTGCCGGTTGTATCCGGCAGTATAAGCGCGACACGATCCTCACGCCGCTGTTCATGGTTGGCGAGGTCTCGTGCGAGTGCATCATTCCGCTGCTCACCGCCGACCTCATCAATAACATTCAGGCCGGCTGCTCAATGGACGTCATTCTCGGCTACGGCCTCAAGCTGTTTCTGGT